>CALLKF010000160.1 GCA_938008535.1 uncultured Saprospirales bacterium
GTTCGTTAACTAGGTCTACAGTAAATTTATTTGTGACAGACAACACATCTGAACGATACAATATATTCTGATTTTGAGTTTCTTCATCGCCAATCCAATCAATTAATAATTCAAGTCCATAAAATTGCGCAAGTCTGCCATTTAAATCTGCTAACATGGAGATTGTTTTTTCGCTTTTATCACTTGGTTCTTCAAGATTAACGATAGGTCTAGAGGTAATAATAGTAGCCTGACTTGCAGAAATTATTTTATATATTGACATAAGAGTGTCGGAAAACTTGACACTCACAACAAAATTTCTGTATAATTCTAAATAATATGCATAATAAACTGCAAATCTTTTTGCTTCAAATTCGATAGGGTGTAAAAAACCATATGATGGATAATTCGCTAATATTTTATTTTGAAATTGCGTAAAATAATTTGTAGAACTTTCTATTCTTACGTTCAGTAGTTCTTTATCTCTAATGGTTTTTTCAGAATTTTCTGTTTCTAAGAGTTTAAGTAGTTCTTGATAGATTTGTTCTATCGAATCAAATGTAATGTTATCATTCATATTTTATGGTTTCAAATAAAAAAGGAAATAAAGATATTAAAATAATCTTTATTTCCTATAATTTTTTAAATAGTTTATTAAACTATTTGGCGTTTAGTAAAGTTAAAGGTGCAACAATGTCTGGATGACTGCACAAGCCTATTGATTTAACTTTTAATGAATCAACCTCTTTATTTTTGAATTTAAGCCAATCTGGTCGGGTGACCGTATGGTTAAACTCAATGGTTACTGGTGATTCGGAGCCGCTTAGAATTCTTAATCTAGTAGGATTAAAAAAATCTAAAATTTTTTGTGAAGCTGCCATTTTTTAATTGTTTTAGTTTTTATAATTTGGTTCTTTTATAGTTTTAATTTTGGTTCAATGGTAACCTACCCCCCTTTTTTTTATTAAATTTTTATAATTTTGGACTGCAAAGATACGATAAACAATTTTATTTACATAATGTAATTTTTTTTGCACAAATTGTTTATTACTTGCTCTAAATTGGATTGTAATATAATTATTAATTTAAAGCAAGTCCTTAAATACGCGATTCCATTTCTCTACATTTTCTTCGAATCTTTTACACATTTTTCGATGCAATTTTACACATCAATTTAAACACTTTTAAACTTTGATTTAAACACCTGTGGACAAGCATTTGATATTCACCAACCTATAACGCCTAAATATCTAAAAAAGTATTTAAAATCTGTTAAATTATAAGAACAATATTAAAATTAGCTAGGATTTATGGGTTTATGTTACACAATTTAATAAATATTTTGCAAAAATAAGACCTGTTTTTCTCAAAGTCAAAATTTAAAGATGAATATTTAGTGTCCTTGAGATGTAATTATACTCTCTTATTGCTAAAATAATGTCCTATTCTTTTCTTTTTTTGGCACAAATTAAACTAAATAACACTACTCACATATATATGCGCCTTATACAGAACAATACATTTTTTAATAAAAACTTGCCCTCTCGGGCAAGTAAACTATTTCTTAGTTCTCTTTTTAGTTTTGGTATTTGGTTGTTTTGTTTTCTGCATAGCACTCATCACCAAATCCGTAGCATCATCAATCATTTTATTTGGCAATGTGTCAAGATAGATTTGCGTGGTCTTAATAGATTCATGCCCTAACATATCGCTAATATCAGCAATGGGAATTTGGATGTGTTTTGCAATAGTAGCGAATGAATGTCTGGAAACATACGATGTTAAATTCTCTTGTATTCCACACAAGGTTGCAATCTTTTTTAGCTTCTTGTTGTACCTGCTACGTGCCCACTTAACTTGTCGATACTGTTCCTCTGGAGTTGCTTTGGTAATAATTGGAAAGATGTAGTCATCTTTTTCTTCTGATGGGTACTTGTCTAGTATCTGTTGCACATTTGCGGTTATTCTAATTGTGTAAGGTTTATCTGTTTTTTGACGCTCATAAATGATACGACCATCAATAAGGTTCGACCATTGTAAATGTGCCATATCTGCAAAAGGCATACCACGAGTATAAAAGCAAAACATAAAATAGTTATGCGAGTTGTAGAGCGGATGATTGGTTTCGAACTTCAATTCCTCAATGGCTTTAATCGCTGTTGTACTGATAGCGCGTTTGCGTGTTTTTTTTGTCTTAATCTTGTAGTTGGTAAATGGATACAGATCTCGCTCAACAAGCTTCGCTTTGATAGCATTATTGAATACGGCTCGGATGGTGCGCATATAGACAGCAAGTCCATTTAAGCTGTTGCCTTTGATGATATGGTGCTGTTCAAGCTTTACAAGAAATGAGTAAGTAATGTCAGTAAATGTAAGCTCTCTATTGTTAGAAAAGGTACGCAGAACACTAATGACGCCTTCGTAAGAACGAGCACTGCTAAATCTTTGTGTCTTTTTCATATCAGCAATCATGTTTTCTGTATATTTGAAAAAGGAAAGATTATTTGACTTTTCTATGAGTTCTTTGAGCTGCGTGATGGTAAGTGATTGAAGTACTTTCTTTTCATCTAATTTAGAAATGATGTCGAGAGCTTCGGCAACTTTTTTGCGATGCTGATTGTTAAGTCTAGTTACGGAATCTGTGCCATTATAAGAAGATTTTATGAGGTGTTTGGTGTCGTCCCAGTCTTTTGGATGAAGGGATAAACCGAGCGGAATCTGCGAGGATTTCCGATTATGGACAATCCGCATAATGAGTGGAAATGTGCCATCGGCTTTTTTTACTCGTGTATCTAGGACAATAAGTGCGTTTGTTTTCATTGGTTCTGTTTTAAAAATGAGTAAATCTATTCACAAGCAGTTCACAAGCAAAAGTACATTTCAAACAATATCGAATCGTATCAAATAACATCAAAGTTATTGATTATCAATATAGTTAAAGATATGAAGATTGTATGGAAAATGCAAATTTTCTGACTGTTAATCAGAGGGTCGCTGGTTCAAGTCCAGCAGGGAGAGCTACCAAAGCCAATTAACAATGTTAGTTGGCTTTTTGTTTTTTGAGGTTTAATTCAACAAATCATCAGTAACGGCGATACCTAATTGTTTGGCTTTTTGCGCATCATTCTTAGAAGCAGCTGAATTTCCTAATTTCTTATTAGCAATTGCTCTTCCATAATAATAAATGCCAACCGATGAATTTAAAGCAATCGCTTTGTCAAAATCAGGAATGGCTTGTTTGTTTTTTTCTAAATTAATTTTACAAATTCCACGTTCGTAATAGATATCAGGATTGTCTGGATTTAGGTTGATATATGCATCTCGATCTTTAAGTGACAATTCAAACTGATTGGTGTTATAATACAACAAACCTCGATTTAAATATCCATTTAGATTGGTTTGATTTAGTTCTAAACCTTTCGTTAAATCAATGACAGCTTGTTCCGCATTGCCTGCTACTGCATAGGCAACACCACGGTTTACAAAAATTTCACCACTGATTTTTTTGTCTGGTTGATGGTTGATAGAATCTTTCTCAATAGCTATATTATAATTTTGCATAGCTGAAGTAAGTAAGCTATTGCGTTGTTCATTTGCCGTTGCATCTAACGAAAATGCTTTGTCCATATATGCTTTTGCCAAATCATTATAGGTGTATGCATTTTTAGGTTCTAATAAAATGGCTTGTGTATAATTTTCAATTGCTTTATCTCTGTTTTTTTCTTCATCGCGATAGTAGTTAGCTAAGTTTTTCCAAACCAATGGACTATTTGGATAATAAGTTTTTACATGTTCCCAAAGTGTGCCACCGTTTTGCCAAATTTTGATTTGTTGTTGAGTTAGATAACAAAAAAAGACAAGGTAAATTCCAAATCCGATTTGTAAAAATAGAGAAGATGCTGGTTTTTGTTCTTTGAGCCAATCATAAAATTTTGCTGTTAAGAAAAACAAACCGATGTAAGCAATGTATGTAAAACGATCTGCTAAAAAACCTTGTCCTGCACCAACAATTTGAAGTAAAAACATGACATTAAACGTGAAAAAAGACCAACCAAAAATGAGATTATTTTTTTTGTTTTTAAAACTCCAGACCAACAAAACAACAATAGAAACAGGCACTGCAGCCAAACAGATATACGCAAGAATTGGCACTTCTGGCGAATATGGATAGAGTGGTGACATTTTGTATGGATAAATCCATTTGATGATATAAATAGCATATGAGTAGGCACCAATTGCGAGCTTGTCTAAAAAATTATAATTAACAACTGCGTTCGAAGAGTTGAGTGAATTTTCTTGTTTTAAGAAATAAATATTAATTAAACCAAAAGTAAGCGACAGGATCCACCAAGGTAATTTTTCTATAATTAAGATTTTTGGCGAAAACCATTTTCGTTTAAAATAAAAATCGAGCGCAACCATGGTTAATGGCAATGTAACAGCTTGTACTTTTGAAAAATAAGAAAATAGAGAAAGCAAAATGGTAAGCAAATACCATTTTGTTTTTGAGGTTGGTTTTTGTAAATATAAAATGTAGCATGCTGTAGAGGCCAAGAAAAACAAGCCATACAGCACATCTTTACGTTCGGTAATCCATGCAACAGACTCAACACGCATTGGATGAATGCCAAACAACAACGCACCAATGATGGCAGCAGTTCGGCTCATTTCTAATTTAGTGAAAATTAAAAACACTAAAAAAGTACACATCAAATGCAGTACGACATTATCAAAATGAAAGACAAATGGATTTAAAAGTGGATCGTTAGCGAAAAAATATTTCTCGAGTGCAAATGTGAAAATTGGTAATGGATTGTAATTTCCGATTATATCTGAAGTAAAAATTTGTTTAACAGATTGCCAATTCCAATGTGTAGCAAATGCTTTTAAACTTTCGTTTTCTAATAGATTATTCGGGTCGTCCCAATTTACAAAATGCAACGAAAAACTTGGAACAAAAACCAACAATGTAATAACTACAACTACAAATACAGTCAACAAAAAATAAAATTGATTTGTTTTTTTAGAAGCTGGAATCTCTTTCTTTATTGGTGTTTTAGACGATTGTATGCTTTGTTGTTGAGTTACTGCTTTTGCCTTATTTTTTGCCATCGTTAAAATTCTTCTATGTTTATTAGATAAAATCCAGCGTCAGATTAACCGCCACAACCAATTAATCGATTTGGATTTTTTTTCACTAATTCTTCTAATTCTGGCATTAATGCATCAGTTGCATTTGAGAATTGTTGAATAGTTGCATCTACTTGTTCTTCCTTATTAATTAATTGTTCATTAATAACTTTTATTTGTTTTTTCTTTTCTTTTTTAGATGTTGTCATTCTTAAAATTAAACATTTATCTTTATAAATTAAATGAAAAGGTTTATACAAAAATACACTGGTTTTATTCGCAATCTTCGATTGGTGCATTATTTGTATAATATATCGCATCGAAAAGGACTGAAACGCAACAAACATTTGTATCCATATTTTGATTTGGAAAAATCGGTTTATGCAAGTATTTCGCACAAAGATTTTATAGATAAAAAAGCGAAAAAGCCATGGTTAGATGGTATTGTAAGCGAAAAAGATATTCAAAACCATCCGTTGTTTTGTCATTTTTCAGCAACGATTGATCAACAAATTTTAAAATGGAATAAAAACGGTTTTTTAATTTTAGAAAATTTTTTAGATGGCGAAACGGCTGATGCTATTAACCAAGAGATTGATAGTTTATTAGAAAAAAAAGAAGTTGATTTTAATTACACGAATCGAAAAATTTTCAACGCTTATCAGCAATCTTATACGATTAGAAAAGTGATAAAAGAAAAACGATTACTGGATATTTTAAATTTTATTTTAGATAAAAAAGTGTTGCCTTTTCAAACCATTAATTTTTTAAAAGGTAGCGAGCAACAAGCGCATTCTGATTCTATTCACATGAGCACTTTTCCGAATGGCTACTTAATTGCTGCGTGGTTTGCATTGGAAGATATATCGATTGAGCAAGGTCCTTTGTCGTATTTTCCTGGTTCACATCATTTACCATATTTAACAAATGCAGATTATGAAAATACCAGCAATCATTGGGTTTTAGATGGTAATGCGAATATAAAATATGAAAAAAAAGTACAAGAAGTTATCGCAAAAAACAATATAACTAAACAGATTTTTTTAGCTAAAAAAGGCGATGTTTTTATTTGGCATGCAAACTTAATGCATGGTGGCGAGCCAATGCTAAATCAAGAGTTAACACGTAAAAGTATGGTGGTGCATTATTTTGCAAATGATGTAATTGCCTATCACGAAATCAGTGAGCGACCAGCAATTTTTGATACCGAATTAGTTGGTGAAATTGAAGATGATTTTTACAAAGGACAAACTGATATTTTAGAAATGTAGATTTTAAGAGCATTTATTTTTTTTTACTCAAAAATGTTCTGTAAAACAAATATGCGAAACCAGGAATTAAAATTGCATTTAATTTGTACGTTGCTGATCCGTTCATAAACTCTTTTCCGTAAACTAAAAGTAACACAATAAATATACCTAAAGCTATGGTATATATTTTTCCGAATTTGCTTTCGTAAAAAGTTTTCTCTCTTTTAATTTGTTGAAGTTTATTTGTTGAAGTTTGTATGGTTGATGTCGTTAATTCTGTGGAGCTTTGTAGTTGATTATAATTGTTTACTTGTGACAAAAAATGTCTTAAAAAATTATCGTAACCTTCTTTCCGTTCACCATACATATCAGAAATTTTCCATACTTCACTATTTCGGAACTTTATTTCCAAATATTGAAATTCACCTCTGTATTTACCTTTGTCAGTTCCGTTCTTATAACTTATAATATCGCTAAAATTTTGTGTGCGTTCGACTTTGTTTTTAAATAAAAAATTTGAAGACAATAATAAACGTTCTAATCGATTTTCTCGAATGGTAAAAGTAGCTTCACAGCTAAGAAAATACAAAACTATAATTAATAATCCAACCATTAATATGGTACTTATAATTGGATGCAAACCAATAAATACTGATGTGTACATTGTGCCTAACGCAATGCTTAGTGCAATGCTAACAGAACCAAATGTTCCTAGAGGCAATGTTTTGCTATTGTGTTTTACTTGCAAATCAACCATAATACTACCACAATTCTTCTTCGCTAATATCTGATGGTTTGTCGAAATGAAACATTTTTCTGGTTTCTATTTTTTGTTTCTGTCTGTCTATAATTAAATCAGCAATAATTTCTGCAGCGTTTTCTCCCTTGTGTTCTTTTAGTAATTTTCGTACTTTATCTTCATGCACATCTATTCTGTATAAGATATACATCAAGTGATCAAAGTCGTTTAAAATCCAATAGTTTATTTTTTGAATAATGAATTTTCTGAACTCTGCAAATGAACTAAAACTGACAGCATTTTCTTCTAACAGTTGTAAGGTATATTCTTGAACTTGAAGTGCATTTTCCATATACGATTCTCAAATGGTTGTTTATTAATTAATCTACAAAATTGCCTTATCAATACCCATTCCGAAAAGTGCAAAATCAAACCGAACAGGATCGTTTTTATCAATTAACCTTAAGTTACTCGTTAATTCGCAAACTGTCAACCAATCTCGCTGTTTTCTTTCTATTAAATTTAGTTGTCGCGCATAGTTTTCTACATGTACATCCAATGGAATATAGAGTTGTGCTGGTTTTATTTTTTTCCAGATTCCAAAATCCACACCGATTTTATCTTTGCGAACCATCCAACGCAAATACATGTTCAGTCGGATAATTAAGGTAGTAAATTAATCAAACATTATCAACTCTTCTTTTTCTAAACTAATTTTTGAATAATTAAGTATGCTAATTGAATTAGGATTAGCTTTTTGGAAGCCTTTAGAACTCTTTTCGCTAGATGTAATTGGGTTGTTTAAAACTGTCATTTTATTAGAAACACTTACTAAGTCTTTTTTATCAGAATTTGATATAATACTTGTGCGCTGAATCCAATACCAATCCATTGCTGTCCAATTTGTCCTATATATTGTAGCTTCATCAAATCCTTTGTAAATAATTGTTATTAGAAAATAGCCCCCCTTTTTTTCTTTGATGTGCTTAATGTTTATCCTCTCAATCAATAAATGAACTAGTCTTTTAATATCCATAAAATTTAAAGTGGAGGAATAGCCATTTATGAGTTTTTCAACTCTCTTCTTTCTGTTATTTAACGTTCTCTCAAATAATTTGTTTTCAATAATTTCAATGTTTTTAGATAAATCTTGTTTTGCTTTACTCAATTTTTTAAACTCTAATTTAAAACAAAATTCAAGTTTTACAATACATACTTGGAAAGCGTTTTCCAATTCAATGAATGTTGATGGACTTTTAAATTCAAACACAAAAGTTTTAAGTTACGATGAAAATCTTGATGTTGTTTCGTTTTTGCAACGTAAAGCTTGTACTTATTCAATTACAAATACACCCGAAGATAACAATGGCGTAATAGTAGCCTTTATTGGTTATAACTGGAATCCAATTGCAAATAACTTTATTTGCAGCCCCACTTTTGATAGTTCAGCAGTTGCTTCGAGTGTTAATAATTTACCTTATGCTGTACAAGGAGGTATTTATAACCCGCCAGGCA
>CALLKF010000161.1 GCA_938008535.1 uncultured Saprospirales bacterium
GTGTACGACAAAGGTCAGCACTTTATCAAAGTAGGAGGTACTATTAAAGTACTTTTGGGTGTTGCTTCTGCTTATCTATATTCCAACAAAGCTGATTATCAGTTCAATAACTACGATAGTTTGAATATTTATAATAGTGACGTGAAATACGGACACAATAAAGGTTTAGAAGATTTTGGCGACAGAACGTTCAAGTATGACGGCTTAGGGTCACTCAAAAAATATATTACTCCGGGCGCAGCAGCAGATTTAGGTATCGTTTACGAATGGAGACCAGATCAGGATAAGTACAAATACACAATGGATTGTAAAGAGTGGTATCAAAGAGAGCGCGATAAGTATAAATTGGCTGTTGGATTTTCGGTAATCGACTTAGGCGCAATTTCGTTCACTAAATCAGTAAACGATCGTGACTTTACAGCCGACATCCGCAATTGGCAAGTGAAAAAAGAGCCTATTAATGGGGTACAATCTTTTGACTCTGTGCTTAACTCTAAATTCGGAACGACTTACAAATCTGGAGATAAATTCACTGTATGGTTGCCAACTCGATTCAATCTATACATTGATTACCACATTTGGAAAGGTTTTGGTTTGAATTTAGGAACTACTATTTCTCCGGTTATGGCGAAAAACAGAAACCAAATTCAGTACCCAACATCAGTAACATTAACTCCGAAATACGATCACAAATGGGTAGGTGTTTATGTGCCACTTTCTTATGATGAATACGGAAACTTTAGTGCGGGTGCAGGTTTGCGTGCAGGACCACTATTTGTTACTTCTTCAAACGTAATTACATTGTTTGGCAAGAAAGCAAGCTACAATGCCAACGTTCAAGTGGGATTGAAAATTACAATTCCGAACAGCTTACACCGCGACCGCGATAAAGATGGTGTATCGAATAAGAAAGATAAATGTAAAAAAGAGAAAGGTACATGTGCTACCGGAGGATGTTCTGATAAAGACAACGATGGTGTTACAGATAAAATGGATCTTTGTCCGGATGTTGCAGGGCCATTATTCTTGGCAGGTTGCCCAGATAGAGATGGTGACGGTGTAATGGATGACGAAGATAAATGTCCAGATGTTGCAGGACCAGCTTCTAATAAAGGTTGCCCTGAAATAAAAGAAGAAGTAAAAAAACGCTTAGCATTTGCTGCTCGTAACATTCAATTTGAAACAGGAAAAGCGGTTATCAAACCAGTATCTTTCAAAATTTTAAATGAAGTTGCTTCTATCTTAAACGAATATCCTTACTATGATGTAAACGTAGATGGTCACACAGATAACGTAGGAAAACCAGCATCTAACTTAAAACTATCCCAAGATAGAGCTGCTGCTGCTGTAGAATACTTAGTAAGCAAAGGAATTCCAGCTTCTAGATTAGTTTCTGCTGGATACGGTGATACTAAACCTGCTGCTGATAACAAAACTGCTGCAGGTAGAGCACAAAATAGAAGAGTTGAATTCAATTTATTATTTAAATAAGTTAATTTAATTCAACATCAAAAAAAGACAGACAATTGTCGGTCTTTTTTTATATTTTTATTCGCAGTATGTCAATTAAAAGTAAAAATGATAATAAATTTATTTTTTCTCGTTTCGAAAGAAATGGAATCATTGTATTGTGTTTGTTGATTTTGATAAGCATTGTTTCTAAAAAATACATCACCAATCTGTTTGCAAAAGAACATCATTTATCCGAAAATGATAAAACAAAAATTGTTCAACTTCAACATCAAATTGACGAAGCAAAAAATAGTTACGTATACAACAATAATAATTCAGGAAAGTATGATAACTCTAAAAAAGAGTATTCAAATAACTACTCAAAAGATAAAACTTATACAGCAAAAAAAGATTATTACGATTTTACGATTGAAGTAAATTCAGCAACACAAGAAGATTACGAACGATTATATGGTATTGGAAAAGTATATGCAGAACGCATCGTTAAATTCAGAGATAAATTAGGTGGATTTTATTCTATTAACCAAATCAAAGATGTATTTGGCATTGAAGATTCGACCTTTCAAAAATTCAAAAAAAATTTGACAATAAAACCAGTTTCGATAAAGAAAATAAATATCAATACAGCAACTTTTGAAGAACTAACAACTAATCCATATTTTTTTACTACTGTTGCTAAACAAATTATTGGTTACAGAAGTAAAGTAAAACCTTTTGCTTCTAATGATGATGTGAAAAACCTTTACTTTGTAAGAGACCATCCAGAACACTACGATAAAATGTTGCCTTACATTGAAATAAAATAAATACTCAAGACTAACCACTCACGACTCACAACTATTTTTTATTATCTTTGATGAAAATTTTAACAAATGAATTTTGAATACACAGAAAACCAACAATTAATTGCACAAACTGTAAGAGATTTTGCAGAAAAACATATCAGGCCATATGTCATGGAATGGGACGAATCTCAACATTTTCCAATAGAAACATTACATAAATTAGGCGATTTAGGTTTGATGGGAATTTTAATTCCAGAAGAATATGGAGGTGCAGGTTTAAGCTACTTTGAATACATTACAGCATTAATAGAAATTGGGAAAGTGGACAGCGCATTGTGCTTATCAGTTGCTGCACATAATTCTCTTTGCACCAACCATATTTACAAATTTGCTACTGAAGATCAACGCAAACGTTGGATACCAAAATTAGCAAGTGGTGAATGGATTGGCGCTTGGGGTTTGACAGAGCCAAACACTGGCTCAGATGCTGGCAGAATGAAATGCGTTGCCAAACAAGATGGCGACGATTGGATTATAAACGGCACCAAAAATTTTATCACACACGGCATCAGTGGAAATGTAGCTGTAGTTATAGTTAGAACAGGTGAATTATTAGATTCGCATGGTATGACAGCATTTGTTGTAGAAAGAGGAACACCTGGTTTTTCTGGTGGAAAAAAAGAAAATAAATTAGGAATGCGTTGCTCAGAAACAGCAGAAATGATATTTGACAATTGCAGAGTTCCAAAAGAAAATATTTTAGGAAATGTTGGTGATGGGTTTGTACAGGCAATGAAAATTTTAGATGGTGGCAGAATCTCAATTGCTGCTTTGAGTATTGCTATAGCAGTTGGTGCATACGAAGCTGCCGTAAAATATGCACAAGAACGCGAACAATTTGGTAAGCCAATTTCTGAATTTCAGGCAATCGGTTTCAAATTAGCTGATATGGCAACTCAAATTGAAGCATCTAAATTATTAACTTTTCAAGCAGCAGATATGATGATGCGTGGTGAAAAAATGACCAAAGAATCTGCTTTTGCTAAATATTACGCATCTGAAGTTTGTTGTAAAGTAGCCAATGATGCAGTGCAAATTTTAGGTGGTTATGGTTATTTAAAAGATTTTCCGGTTGAAAAATTTTATCGCGATGCGAAGTTGTGTACCATTGGTGAAGGCACTTCAGAAATTCAAAAATTAGTGATTAGTCGAGAAATTTTGAAAGGTAATATCTAATACATTAGCAGTTTGTTTTATCCAATTTTTAGTGTTAACTTTAGTTAGTTGAATTTAAGCTCATTTAGTTGAATTTAAATTCATAAAAAGCCATAAACTACATGCAACCTAAGTGTCACTTTTTTTACACTTAAAGTTGTTGAACTAATTATTACAGATACGATTAATTGTATTTAATACGATGATAAAAAAATATGGTTAGAATTTTACAAACATTCTTAATTATTTTACTTTTTAATGCTCTAGGTTTTACTCAAAATCCAAGGATTAAAGTTAATTATGCAGCGTATCAAGGCATGATGACAAGTGTAGGAAATGCAGGTTGCGGTACTTCACTTTTATGCGAAAATAATGGTTTAGAAATTCGTATTCATTCTCTTTTTAAATCGTCAACTGGTCCAATTATCACTTCTGCTTATTGTAACACAGCTTCAAATTCTCAATGGAGTTGCGAATTTAGAACCGAATCATGTTTAAATACAGGAGCTTGTGGAGTTTGGTATAATAATTCAGCATCTTGTTTAAGTAATCCAACATACTCCAACGATCCAGGTTATACTGATACGAGTGCATATCCATGCACTGATATTTTACAGCTAAGAATGAAAGGTTTTGAAACAGACCAAACAAACCCATTTGGTGGTGGCGCAGCATGCGATGCACCAAACGATGGCGCTTGTGGTGGAACTTGTGCCAATCCATCTTGTTATGGCGTGCAACAAACACCAACCAGTGGCGACAATAACGTTCTAATTAATATTGGAAATGTAGCAAATACAACACCACCTTTTTGCGGCTCTTCTTGGTCTGCAACTTTTCAAACAAATTTAGAAACAGTCATTTGCACAACAAATGGCATCAATAATTATTACTATTTAAGATGGCGATATCGTTGGTGTTGGGATTCTTCTACAATTTTAACTACACACGCTGGTTTAATCAAAAGACCAAGTGTTACAGAAATTTGTTCTGCTTCAAATTATATTGTAGCAGATTCTTCTGAAGCATACGAAGCAGCACGCGGTTTCTCATCATATCAATGGCAATATAGCACAAATGGTGGTGGTGCTTGGTCAAATATAACTGGAGCAACTGCAAAAGATTTATCAACAACAGCTTTGGTAAATAACAATACAGATAACTCTACAATTACCTATTTAATCAGAAGAGTTGCTTTGTTCTGCATAGATTTTGTTACAACACCAGTTGGTAGAAAATCAGTATATTCTAATGTACAATCAGTCGTTGTCTATCCACAACCAAATGCTCCAACTTTATTTGCAGCAGGAACTTCTCCAGCAAATGGAACAACTATTTGCAAAGGTTTATTTGTATATGCACAGTTTAATCCTGGAAATGGTGGTTATACTGATGCTTCTGATGAATATCAGTATTCAATAAATGGCGGAACATCTTGGACAAATTACACACCAGGTGCATCAATCAACACAGCAACTGCAACCACATCTGTGCAAGTGCGCGTACGTAGAGTAGCTGGTTCATTATTAGCTTGCAATACAACATCTTGGTCAACGCTTGTTACTTGGCCAGTTTCTTCGGTTGCAACACCAGCAACCACCAACGTCGTAACACCAAGTAATAATTCATCTATTTGCCAAGGTGAAATTGCAAGTTCAACATTTAATACAGGTTCTGGTAGCGGAACAGGTGATGAGTTTCAATATAGCATTAATAATGGCACTTCGTGGAATGTTTATACACCTGGAAATACGATCAACACAACTTCAGCAACTACGAAAGTAATTATTCAAACCAGAAGAACAGGTATTGCGTCTGGAACTTGTTTCCCAACACCTTGGGCAACAGTAGTTAACTGGAATGTTGTAGTACAACCTGTTGGACCAACTTTGAATTCCCAATCACCAGTTGGTACCGTAAATATTGGCGATACCGTTCGGTTATTGGCAAATGCTGGAAATGGTGGCGCAGTTGATGCAATTGATACATTTAGAATTTCTTTTAATAATGGAATTTCTTGGATTACTTACACTAATAACACAAAAGTACAGATTCCAGTTGGTAGTACTGGTTCTGTAATTATTCAAGGTAAACACACAATTGGAAATTCATTTGGTTGTAATGCAACTCCATGGTCAAATTTAGGTTCTTGGAATATCAATACCGTTTTGCCTGTTGAATTAACTGCTTTTTATGTATCGAAGAATGATTTTTGTAATGATTTACATTGGACAACGGCTTCCGAAAATAATACCAAAGAATTTGTAATTGAAAAGAGTAAGAATGCAATAGATTGGTTACCTACTGGAAAAATAAATGCTATTGGTTTTTCTAATCAATTAAATAATTATGCATTTTCTGATTGCTTCATACAAAATACATCCTACTATTACCGCTTAAAAATAATTGATTTTGATAATGCATTTGAATTTTCATCTGTTATTTATCAACCAAGAAATACTAAAAATACTGAATTCATTGTTTATCCAAATCCAACCAACGGAAATTTAAATATTCAATTTTATGCTGATCAAAATAAAAACAGCGAATTAGTAGTGAAAAATCTATTAGGTCAAACTGTAAAAACATTTCAAATAAATGTTGTTAGTCAAAATAATTTAATTTCTGTTGATTGTAATGATTTACCAAATGGAACTTATTTTATCAACATTTTAGAATTGAAAGAATTCAATCATGTTATAAAATTTCTAAAATATTAACTATTTTTAGGAAGTAATTCTTTTAGATTATTTCTTTCTGAAAAATAAAATTAACTAGTTATCAATTAAAACGTACGATATGTTTAATAAGATTTTTTTGCTGTGTATCTTTCTATCTTCGATTTTTAGCACAAAAACAATTTTCGCTCAATCAGTTCCAACTACTTTTCAATGTCCAACCATGTTGGCAATTGTAAATGAAGGGCCCAATCAACCAGAACATCCATCTTTTATTAGTATCATCAATGCAACAACTGGAGCATTATCAACACAAATTGCAGTGAAAGATGCAACTGGAACTGCATTCAAATCATTAAACGGAATTGCGCTAAATAATCAAGATGGATTAGCATATGCACAATATCAACGAATTCCAACTCAAGCAGAAGTTGTTTTAGCTTTAGCTACAGTTGGAAATTATATTTCTACTTCTACTTTAGTACAAATTGGTGCAAACGGAATTGGTGTAAATTTAGGTACATTAAATCCACCAAATAATGCAGGTT
The DNA here is from genome assembly GCA_938008535.1 of uncultured Saprospirales bacterium. Classification (GTDB taxonomy): domain Bacteria; phylum Bacteroidota; class Bacteroidia; order Chitinophagales; family JADIYW01; genus JADJSS01. The sequence goes on from CALLKF010000161.1 coordinate 6,700, forward strand.
TTAATACTCATAGTTTATTAGGTTTATTAGGAACAGCAAATAATAGCGGTACTTATTTTATAGCAGCAGCCGAAGCACAAGTAAATTTAGCAGATACATCTGTTTCTAATTTTAAACTTTATATAGGAAAAATTAGTGTACCAAGTGCTGCGGTTACTTGGACAGAAATCCAATTGGCTACAAGCTGTACAGCATTTCGTCAAGCATTTATTGATGCAATAACTTCTGGTAGAGATGCTGGTGCAGAAGACATGGTTTGGGATCCAAATTCAGGAAAATTATTATTCTATTCTGGCGCTGATCAAGTATTAGGTGTAGTTGATTTAACTGCAAATACTGGTATATGTTATACAGATGCATCAGGTGTCGCAACTACTACAAATTTAGGTGGTTTAGCATTAGATAGCATTGGACAAATGATTGCATTAGAGTCAAGCAATGGAAAAGTTTGGCGAATCAACACACGTGGTTGTACTGATGGAAATCCAGCAACACCATGTATCAATTCACTTACTCAAATTAACTCATTTACAGTAAATGGAAATTCTGTTGTTCGTGGTGATGCTGCAAGTTGTGTGTTGCCTTGCGTTCCACCAACTATTCAACAATCAGACGTTGTAACTTGTGTAAATAAAAATACAACAATTGATATCACTGTTTCTGGTGCATCTTCACCTTACACTTATATTTGGGGTCTAAATGGTGCTGGCACTTTAAGCAATACTACAAATCAAGATGCAGGTTTTGTAAGCGCAACTACTGGCACAACAAAGTTATATGTTACAGTTAGCGATAAAAAAGGTTGTCAAAATACAGACTCATTAAATGTAATCGTAAATAGTTCAAAAGATACTACACGCCAAACAGCAACTATTTGCGGTGGCGATGTTATTCAATTTGGAAATCAATCTATATCTGCTGCCGGAACATATTACAACGTTGTTCCAGGAACAGATGCTTGTGATAGTGTTGTTGAATTAATTGTAACATTAAATTGTGCACCAACACCATTTGATTGTCCGGTTATGTTATCAGTTGTAAATGAAGGACCCAATTTACCGGAACATTTATCATATATTGCAACTATTAATCCTGCAACTGGCGCACTTGGCGCACAAATTCCTGTAAAAGATGTAACTACTGGAAATCAATATTTATCATTAAATGGATTGGCACTAAATAGTCAAGATGGTTTTGGTTATGTTCAATATCAAAAAACACCATCAGCTAATGATGTTAGAGATTCTATTTCATCAACAGGAAAATATATAAGTGCTTCAACATTATATCAAGTTGGCGCAAACGGTCGCGCACTTACTTTAGGAACAATAAATCCACCAATAAATGCAAGTTTTAATACACATGCAGTAATTTCTTTATTAGCAACAGCAAATAATAGCGGAACTTATTTTGTAACTGCAGCAGAAGCACAAGTTACATTGCCAAATATAATTGGTGCTTTCAAATTATATTTAGGAAGAATTACACCACCAAGTGCAGCTGTTAGCTGGACTGAAATTGCATATGATGCAAGTTGCGATGCATTTCGTCAGTCATTTATAGATGCAATAACTAATGGCAATGATGCAGGCGCGCAAGATATGGTTTGGGACGCATCCTCTAATAAAATATGGTTTTATGCTGGTTTAGATAAAGTATTATCTGTAATTGATGTAACAGCAAATACAGGAATCTGCTATGGTGATAACAACAGCGTAACTTCAACTACAAACTTAGGTGGTTTAGCAATCGATAGTATTGGACAAATGATTGGTTTGGAATCAACAACTGGAAAAGTTTGGCGAATAGATACACGTGGTTGTACAGATGGAAATCCAGCAACACCATGTATGACAACAGTAACACAAATTAATGCATACACAGTAAATGGAAATTCTAATACGCGTGTTGATGCTGCAAGTTGCGCATTGCCTTGTGTTCCACCAACTATTCAAAAATCAGATGTTGTTACATGTGTAAATAGAAATACAATAATTGATATTACAGTTTCAGGTGCTACTAATCCTTACACGTATATTTGGGGAAATTATCCAGGACAAGGCACTTTGTCTAACACTACAAATCAAGTTGCAACTTATGTAAATGCAACGGCTGGAACATACAAAGTATATGTTACAGTTAGCGATAAAAAAGGTTGTCAAAACACAGATTCAATAAATGTAATTGTAAATAATTCTAAAGATACAACAAAACTCACAGCAGGTATTTGTGGTAATCAAACCATTCAATTTGGTAATCAAACTATTGATTTGCCAGGAACGTATTACAATGTTTTACCAGGCACAGATGCATGCGATAGTGTAGTTCAATTAACAGTTTCTGTAAATTGCGCACCAACACCATTTGCTTGTCCAACTACTTTAGCTATTGTAAATGAAGGTCCAAATCAACCAGATAAACCATCATTTATTGCAACCATAAATCCAGCAACTGGCGCATTAGGCGCACAAACTGCAGTAGTAGATAGCTTAGGTGTACAATTAAAATCATTAAACGGAATTGCTATAAATTCTGCAGATGGATTTGCGTATGCACAATATCAAAGAATTCCAACTCGCCAAGAAGCAGTGGATTCTATCTTAGCTACTGGTAATTTTATCAGCAGATCTCAATTAATAAAAATTGGCGCAAATGGTCAATCAGTAAACTTAGGTACGTTGAGTCCACCAATAAATACTGGTTCAAATACACATGTGATGATTGGACTTTTAGGAACTGCAAATAACAGTGGTACTTATTATGTTACTGCAGCGGAAGCAACTGCTTCTTTCTTGCCAGATACGATTACAAATTTCAAATTATATTTAGGTAAGATTTCATTGCCTTCAATTACACAAGTTTATACAGAAATTATTTTAGATGCCAATTGCGATGCATTCCGTCAAGCATTCATTGATGCAATTAGAAGTGGTATTGATGCAGGCGCACAAGACATGGTTTGGGATGCAACCTCAAATAAAATATTATTATACTCAGGTTCAGATAAAGTGTTAGGTGTTGTTGATTTAACTACAAATACTGGAACTTGTTATGCGGATGCAAATGGCGTTACTGCTACCACAAATTTAGGTGGTTTAGCAATTGATAGCGTTGGACAATTTATTGCATTAGAATCAAATCTTGGAAAAGTTTGGCGCATTGATACTCGTGGTTGCACAGATGGAAATCCAGGAACACCATGTGTAAAAAGTGTCACCGAAATTAATTCTTATACTGTAAATGGAAATCCTTTAACACGAACAGATGCTGCTAGTTGTATTGTAGCTTGTACAAAACCAGCAATAGAAAAAAGAAACTTTATTACTTGTGTAAATGCACCAATTTTATTAAATGTTACAACAGATGCAACAATCTATACTTGGGGAATTTATGCTGGAAATGGTTCATTGGCTAATGCAAACACAGCAACACCAATTTATGCAAATTCAGTAGCAGGCACTTATAAAGTTTATGTAACAGTAGAAAATAATACAGGTTGTCAAAATATAGATTCACTTTTTGTAACTGTTGTAAGTAAACCTGATACGACTAAGTTTGCGGCTCGTTTATGTGCTAACCTTGAAGATAGCATTATATTCAATGGACAAATAATAAAAGAGGCAGGCAGTTATTTGGCGGTTCTAGTTTCATTTGCAAATTGTGATAGTATTGTAAGATTGGATGTTACAGAAACTGTTTGTAATACCAATCCACCAGTTGCAGTTGAGGATGATACTGTCAGTTTTAGTACGCCAATAGTTATAAATGTTTTAAATAACGATTTTGATCCAGATGGCGATTCTATTTTTTTATGTGGAGGCATCAATGGCGATGGTATCATTATTCCACCAGTAAATGGTACTGTTCAAATTAACAGTGATAGCACTTCTTATACTTACACACCAAGTATTTCTCATGGTATCGATAGTTTCCAATATCAGATTTGTTCAATCGATGGCGATAGCATAGCTTGGGTCATTATTGAAATTGAAGATTGCAAAATTCCAAATACATTCTCACCTAATGGTGATGGCAAAAATGATTTCTTTGATGTGCCATGTATTGATGGCATCGCATCGTTAAGTGTGTATAATCGTTGGGGCGCGGCTGTCTATAAAAATGATAGATACGACGATATTACTGATAAATTTGATGGAAAATATAAAGGTGCTGATTTGCCAGACGGAACCTATTATTACATTTTAAAATATACCAATACACGTGGCTTAGCAATTGACAGAGCTGGTTTCGTAGTTATTCATAGAAAATAAAATAGCAGTAATCAACTCAAAATATAAAGGAAAAAATAAACGATATGAATACAGTTAATAAAATAAAATTTCTTTTCTTGCTTTTCTTGCTAGTTGGATTTTTTAAAAATTCAACGGCACAACAGGAGTCGCAGTATACACAGTTTATGTATAATAAATTGCCAATCAATGCAGGTTATACTGGAGCAAGAGGTTGCTTAAGTGTTCGTGCATTATACAGAGCGCAATGGGTTCAGAAAATCGAAGGCGCACCTCAGACGGCATCATTCTCCATTCATAGTCCATTTAAAAAAGAAAACAATGCTTTAGGTTTCTTTTTTGTGAATGACAGACTTGGTGTTACTCAACAAAACTTTTTCAATGTAACCTATGCATATCGTGTTCCTTTAGGAAAAAAAATAAGATTGTCTATTGGTATCAATGCTGGTTTATTGTGGTATAAAAGCAACTTGTCTGCATTAGATAGACGTGATATTGGCGATCCAGTTTATAACGAAAACGTAAACAGAGTTTTGCCAGATGTTGGTGCAGGTATTTATGTTTATCATCCAATGTGGTACATTGGTGTAAGTGTTCCCAATTTTATTAAAGGAAGTTTATACAATAAAGATCAGGCAAGTTTAATTGCAAGCAATCCAAGTGCACATCGTTCACAACATTTTTTCGCAATGGCTGGTGGTGTAATTCCTGTTACAAAAGGTTTTAAAATTCGTCCACAAACTATTGCGAAATATGTGTTTGCAAAAGGACAAAAAGTACCTTTTGAAATGGATTTTAATTTAAGTTTTTTAATTGTAGACAGAGTAAATATTGGTGCATCATACCGAACAACTTTTGGCAAATCTAAAAACGTAGATCCGTTAAAAAATCCAGAAAGCGTTTGTGCTAATTTAGAAGTTTGGCCAACAAAACAATTAATGATTGGCTATTCGTATGATTATACTTTATCTAAATTAGGTAATTATAACAAAGGTTCGCACGAAGTGATTTTGGGTTACGATTTCGCATTTAAAAACAAAAAATTTGATACACCAAGATTTTTCTAAAAACAAAAACTGGTAACAACTCAATAAATAAAAAAAAGATACTCATGAAGTTTATTAATATCAAATCAATTATTTTTATAGTTTGCGTACTGTTTGTTTACAATTCTTTTGCGCAAGAAGTAGAAGGTGGAATTGTTGGTGAAACTTGGATTGCAAGTGCTAAAAAAGCAGAAGATTTGTACAAAAAATTAGCATACCACGATGCTATTGATTTGTATAAAAGATTGTTGAAGAAAAAAGAAGACGCAAAAGCCGAAGCACAATTAGGTGATTGCTATCGATTAATTGGCGATTTTAAAAATGCAGATGCAGCATATAACAAGGCAGTAGCTGGTGTTAATGTTGCACCTGAAACTTATTTGCATCAGGCACAAATGAAACAAATACTAAATGATTATGCTGGTGCAGCTGCAGCTTACGAAAAATATTTAGCAACAAATCCAAATGATCTGCGTGCACAAAACCAATTGGCTGCTTGTAAGAATCCAGCACAATTTCAACAATCTGCCAATCGTTATAACATTGCTAATTTATCTATCAATACTAAATATTTTGATTTCGCACCAACTTATAAAACAGACGGTTTGTATTTCGCTTCTGATAGAGATGCCGAAAAAGCAATTGGTAGAGAACACTCTTGGTTAGGCACTACATTTTTCGATATCTATTATACAAAAGGCGAAAAAACGACTTTTGTAAAACCAACCCCTATTAAAAAAGTTGGTCAAGGAAAATATCATGATGCAGCTGCAACTTTTAATTCAGAAGGTAAAGTGGTTTACTTCACTAGAAATAATGCATTGAAAAATAAGTTATCAAAGAGCAAAGATAATGTAGTAAAACAAGGCATTTTTACGGCTGATGTTGATGGAAAATCTTGGAAAAATATTAAGAAATTCAAGTACAATAATCCAGAATATGATGTAGCACATCCAGCATTATCAGCAGATGGAAACACACTTTATTTTTCGAGTAATATGCCTGGTGGAAAAGGTGGAATGGATTTATACAAATGCACAAAAGAAGGCAATGATTGGTCTGCACCAGTAAATGTAGATGAATTTAATACAGAAGGTCATGAGATTTTTCCTTCAGTTGACAAAAATGGTACGTTATATTTTGCAAGTAATGGACTTGGTGGATTGGGTGGTTTAGACGTGTTTAAAGCAAAATTAAATGCTGTTGGCGAATTTAGAAAAGCTCAAAATATTGGAGCACCAATCAATTCATCGTACGATGATTTTGGTGTTGCATTTGGCAAAGAAACTAATGTAGGTTATTTTACATCTAATAGAACTGAAGGAAAAGGCAATGATGATATCTGGTCATATACTGATAATGGCATCGATTTAGAAGGTGTTGTGGTAGATGCAATAACTAGAAAGCCAATTTGCAATAGTAATGTAGAAATGTTTGCGAATAACATAAATAAAGGTAAACGTGTTACAGGTTGTGATGGCGAATTTACCTACGAAGTTGATGTCAATAAAGAATATAATTTTAATGCTTCGGCTGATGGTTATGTTCCAAATAATGATGTTACAGCAACAACCAAAGATGTGAAACCAGGCGAAACAGTTTTGGTAACGATACCATTAGTGCCTGTAAAACCTGCTGGTTACTTAGTAAAAGTCGTTGATAAGATTTCTAAAAAAGAAATTAGAGGTGCAACGGTTGATATAAGTTCACAAACAGATGTTACCAAATACGAACAAAAAACTACAGCTACTGATGGTAATGTTTGCTATACAATTTTATGTGGCTATGATTATGTTGCTTCTGCAAATGCAAAAGGTTATACACCAAATACTCAAGCATTTTCAAGCAAAGAAAACTGTGAGAAATTAGTGGATTGCGGACAAGTTGGTGGCGAAACAGCAGTTGTAGAATTAGAACGTGGTGTAGATTATGATAAATTCTATGATAAAGACGGAAATCCAATCGATTCATCTATGTTGTATGCAGGAACTTTAATTGAATTGAAAGATATTTATTACGATTTTGATAAATGGTATATTCGAGTGGAAAGTGAGCCACAATTGAATAAAGTATTGAAATTTATGATGGATAATCCTGATGCAAAAGCAGAAATTGGTTCACATACAGATTCACGAGCAACAGATGATTACAATAATGTATTATCACAAAAACGTGCGCAAAGTGTAGTAGATTGGTTAGTAAAACGTGGTGTTTCCAAATCAAATTTAAAAGCGGTTGGTTACGGTGAAAGTAAGTTGCGAAATAATTGTACTAACGATGTAAAATGCTCAGAATACGAACATCAACGTAACAGAAGAACTGAATTTAGAATAATCAGCGGAAAAGTTGATGTAAAATCATTAGAACGATTAGATATGCAGGTTGACGAATGTAAAATCTGTCCTTTCTAAACTTAAAATACAATTAATTCAACATAAAAAGCAGTTTCGCCTAAAGTGAAACTGCTTTTTATGTTAATAAAAAATCATTTTTGAAATCACTTCGCAATGAACTTCTAAAATAAATTACTATCTTTGCAATTCGAAATTTTAACAAATAAAAGAGGTATTTAATTATGTTAATTGTTGACGCAAGAGAATCAGAATCTTTAGACAGAGCGCTTAAAGTATTCAAAAAGAAATTTGAAAAAACTGGCACCGTAAAACAATTGCGTGCTCGTCAGGCATTTATTTTGGGATCTGTTAAAAGACGTACCGAAATAAAAAAAGCTGTTTATATCGAAAATCTACGCAGAGCAGAAGATTAATTTGCGTTTTTCATTTTCTTTTTGTATCTTACTTATTCAATAGAATAGAATAAATAAGAATCCGAAAGATGACTGAAGCGTTTTTTAACTATCTACAATACGAAAAAAGATATTCATCTAAAACTGTAACATCCTATCAGACGGATTTGTTACAGTTTTTTTTATTTATAGAAAATGAGTTTCAATTGTCTGATTTGATGTCTGTAAAGCACAATTTTATCCGTGCATTTGTGGTCGATCTAGTTAATAAAAATAATAAGCCAAGCAGTATTAAACGTAAAATTTCTGCACTTAAATCGTTTTATAAATACGCACAAAAAACTGGTAAAATTAAATCCAATCCAGCTGATAAAATCAATTCTCCTAAAATACCTGAACGACTACCAAAATTTGTAGAGCAATCAAAAATCAATAATTTATTTGATCAGCCAGAAAAGTATTTTTCTGATTCTTATAACGGAATTCAAGAAAAACTAATTATTGATGTACTATATTCTTGTGGAATGCGTCGTCAAGAATTAATTACTCTAACTTGGTCTGATATAAATTTCGGCTCAAATCAATTAAAAGTTACTGGAAAAGGAAACAAACAACGTATCATTCCAATCGGAAATGAATTGGCTAATTCGCTACAAATTTTCAGAAATTTACAAAAAGAACAATTTAAACATAAATCGTTGGCTTCTTATGTTTTTTTAACAGCCGACGGAAACCAATTATATCCTAACTTAGTTTATAGAATAGTAAAAAAATATATTGGCCTATGTAGTACAGTAGAAAAGAAAAGTCCGCATGTGTTGCGTCATTCCTTCGCCACGCACATGAGTAACAACGGAGCAAAATTAAACGACATCAAGGAATTATTAGGTCATGCGAGTTTAGCTTCCACGCAAGTTTACACGCATAACACGATAGAACAGTTAAAAGATATTTATAAAATTGCTCACCCAAAAGCGTAAATCATGTCAATGAAAATTCAAATCCAAACAGTGCATTTCGATGCAGACGAATCGTTGAAAGCGTTCATCAACAAAAAAATGAACAAACTAGAAACTTTTTACGACAGAATTATCGATTCTGACGTTGTATTAAGTATGGAACAACTCAATACGAAAGTAAAAGACAAAGTTGTTTTAATAAAAGCAAATATTCCAGGAAGTACTTTAATTGCTAAAGAAAAAAGCAAAAAATTTGAAGAGTCAATTGATTTAGCTGTTGATTCTTTGAAACGACAAATTGAAAAAATTAAAACTAAAAAACAAGAATAAATTTATTAAGCCAATATATTTTTACTTACGTGCTACGATTTTCGTGGCACGTTTTTTTATGATAACACCAAAATTTCTTTGAAATGAATGCGTCTTAATTTTTTTGTATTTTCGTATCAAAATATCTATATATGCTATTATCGATGACAGGTTTCGGAAAATCAAAAGTTGCACTTTCTGGAAAGAATTATACTGTAGAAATTAAATCATTGAATAGCAAATCGCTTGATTTGAATTTTAAAGCTGCAGCCGAATTGCGCGATAAAGAAATTGAAATTCGTAAATTAATTTCAGATACTGTTGTTAGAGGAAAAGTAGATTTATTTTTACAAGAAGAAAAGTCGAGTACGAATACAATTACTTTAAATTTTACATTAATTGAAAATTATTACGAACAAATTAAACAATTTACAACAGAAAAAAATATTCAGATAGGTGATGTGTTGTCTACTATTTTACGTTTTCAAGATATTTCAAAACCTGAATTAAATGAATTGAATGAACAAGATTATTTGCAATTGAAATCTGGAATTGAAACAGCTTTGGCAAATTTAATTAAGTTTAGAAAAGATGAAGGTGCGCAATTAGAAATAGATTTATTAGAAAGAATTACAGTTATACAAAAATTAAAATTAGAAATTGCACCTTATGAAACAAGACGAATCGAAAAGCTTCGTGAAAAATTAGATACAGATTTGGTGAAATTTGTGCAACAAGAAAGCATAGATAAAAATAGATTAGAACAAGAAATTATTTTCTATTTAGAAAAAATGGATATCACTGAAGAAAAAGTTCGACTGGAAACTCATTGCAATTATTTTAAAGAAATGGTGAAAGAAAACACAACAGAAAAAGGAAAAAAATTAGGATTTATTGCACAAGAAATTGGAAGAGAGATTAATACAATTGGATCCAAAGCAAATGATGTAGATATTCAAAAATGTGTCATTAAAATGAAAGATGAATTAGAGAAAATTAAAGAACAGTTGATGAATATTTTGTAGTTTTTTTTCTGTAAGTATTATTATCAGCACAATCACTTAACTATTTTGCAACGATAATTGTCATTCTAAACACTTATTTTTACTTGTTCTAAAAACTCAACAATGCAAACCTTCAACAAACAACAATTATTAGATG
>CALLKF010000162.1 GCA_938008535.1 uncultured Saprospirales bacterium
TTTTTCAATATATTGGCGATATTCATCTAGTGTAGTTGCACCAATACATTGAATATCGCCACGTGCTAAGGCTGGCTTGAACATGTTGGAGGCATCGAGCGAACCTGATGCACCACCTGCTCCTACTATAGTATGAAGCTCATCAATGAAAAAATACAACAGAAAAATGGCAAATTTTCTTTAATAGATATTCGTTTTGAAGATAATGGAAATACAAAACCAATTATTATCTTTTGTCACGGTTTTAAAGGTTTCAAAAATTGGGGTCACTTTGATTTAATTGCTGATGCTTTTTCAAATGCAGGTTTTGTTTTTGCAAAATTTAATTTTTCAATGAACGGAACAACCGAAGAAAACCCAATTGACTTTGCAGATTTGGATGCATTTGGAAACAATAATTTTGAAACAGAACTTGATGAATTAGAAAATGTAATTGATTTTATGGAAATTAATTCAGAAAAATATTCAGGAAATAAAAATGAAATCTATTTAATTGGTCATAGTCGTGGTGGTGGAATCTCCATATTAAAAACTTTTGAAGACAAACGCATTAAAAAACTTGCAACTTGGGCAAGTGTAAGAGATGTTGCAGATTTTTTCATCAACCAAAATTTGGAAAAATGGAAAAGTGATGGATTGATTTATACATTAAATGGAAGAACACAACAAAATATGCCGTTGTATTATCAGATTTATGAAAATTATATTGCTAATAAAAACAGATTAGATATTCCGAAAGCAGCAGCAAACATTGATATTCCATGGTTAATTTCACATGGCACGAATGACACATCTGTTCCAGTTTCTTTTGCAGAAATACTAAGTCGAAAAAATAAAAAAAGTGATTTATTTTTAATTGAAAACGCTGATCATACATTTGGTGGAAAGCATCCATTTACAGAAAATGAATTACCATTGCACACAAAAATATTGGTTGATAAATGTATTGATTTTTTTAATCTTCAAATCGTAAATGCTTAATCGTTGTACCACGATTCATAAGTTGTTTTAATGAATCAATACCAATTTGCAAATGTTTATCTACATAATTTGAAGTAATTTTTTTATCACTTTCTTCCGTTTTTACACCTTCAGGAATCATTGGTTGATCGGAAACTAACAACAATGCACCTACTGGAATTTCATTGGCAAAAGCAACTGTAAACAAAGTTGCAGTTTCCATATCAATTGCCATCGCACGAATGGTTCGCAAATATTCTTTAAACTTTTCATCGTGTTCCCAAACTCTACGATTTGTTGTATAAACAGTTCCAGTCCAATAATCTTGATCATGATCTCGTATTGTTGTTGAAATTGCTTTCTGCAAAGCGAATGAAGGCAAAGCCGGTACTTCCATTGGAAAATAATCGTTTGAAGTTCCTTCACCACGAATGGCTGCAATTGGCAACACAAAATCACCTAATTCATTTTTCTTTTTTAAACCACCACATTTCCCTAAAAACAATGCAGCTTTTGGTTGAATTGCTGTCAACAAATCCATCATAGTTGCAGCTAATGCGCTACCCATTCCAAAATTAATAATCGTGATATTATTTGCTGTTGCGCTTGGCATTGGATTTTCTAAACCATCAACTTCTACTTGATTCCATTCTGCAAATAAGTGAACATAACGAGAAAAATTGGTCAACAAAATATATTCACCAAAATCTTCTAATTTTTTTCCTGTGTAACGTGGTAACCAGTTTTTTACGATGTCTTCTTTACTTTTCATACTCCTTAAATTAATTTCTATTCTTTTTCTACTAATCTTGTTCTATCTTTTATCAATTTTAAATTAAATAAAATTGGTAAAATCACCATTTCTTTTTTAGGTTTTCCTTCGAGTTGTGCTGGAATCCATTTTGGCATTAATTGGACTACGCGCATCGCTTCATCATCCAAAATTTGCCAAGATGATTTTTGTATTTTAATATTAGTAATTGAGCCATCTTCATTAACTATAAATGCAACTAATGTTTTGCCTTCCATTCTATTTTTATTGGCTTCTTCTGGATAGCTAATATTAGCGTCTAAGAATTCCATCATCGCCTCGGTTCCACCTGGATAACTCGGTTTTGGAATTATTGTTTTGGAAATTAATTGACTCCAACTTACAGCTAACAGTATAAATAAAGGTACACTCAAATTCTTCATACATAGTATTTTTTGATGAATGAAATGATTGTGTAAAGTTACAAAATACTAAATACTAATTTCAATAAGATAAATAGCTTATGTTGATAACTTTAATCTTTATGTTATCGTAATTTTCTTTCCTAAAAAATGTGGTTGTGTGTTGAATAAATAAACATCTAAAAATAATTTAACACGTGCTAATTTTTCACGAACTGAAGTATAAAAATTATCTCTAAAACCAACATCTTTTGCATTATAACCAACAGCTTTTAAACCATATTTTTGCGCAATAAATAAAGCACGCTCATTGTGAAATTTCTGAGAAATTACAGTCACGCTATTTTGACCAAATACTTTTTTACAACGAATTACAGAATCGTGTGTTCTAAAACCTGCAAAATCAAAAACAAGAACAGAATCCGGCACACCAAGTGCAATAAATGCATCCTGAAAATCTTGCGGTTCATTGTAACCGTACCAACCATTATCGCCAGAAATTAAAATGCGATTAATTTTTCCAGCTTTCCATAATTCAAAAGCTGCTTGCAAACGAAATTTCCAAAATGGATTTATTGTAGTATGATCTTTCATGGTTTTACAAGTTCCTAGCAGCAATCCAACTTTATTAAACGGAATTTCATTTAAATCGTTATATGTTTTTCCTATCGCATTTTTTTCTACTTGATGATTACAAAAGAGAATAAAAATCAGCACTAAAATTGTTGCTGGAAAATAGCATCTAATAAATAATTTCTTAGTAAAAAATGTTTTGAAAAAAGTCTTTATAAAATGTAGCATATTAAATTTTATAAAAATATTTCAACTGCAATGCTAATGGCAACGATGCATAATTAAAAAAATTGTCTTTATAATTAACATTATGCTTTTCGAGCAAACGAACCATATTATATCCTGTAGTTCCAACATAAGGTTCTTTATCATCTAATTCAGTATAATCTGCAACGGCTTGCGCTGCGCTATATGTAGCGAAAGGTGCATCATTTTTAAACATTGCATCATTATTTTTTAAATATTCTGGAATCGGAATTTTATTGAAATTTTGTTTCAACACAGATTCCATCATTAAGCAAGTTCCTTCCATTTTTTCCCAAAAATCTTCTGGTGTTGTAAGCCAGAATTTTTTCTTTTTGAAGTAGGCTAAATTGCGTTGTGAACGCAATTTTAAAAACTCTTTAAATAGTTTTTTTTCTTCATCTAAAGATGTTGAGTTGTATGCTTTTTTCAATAACTCATTTTCCATTTTTATAGTATCGTTCATCATTTTATTAGATAAATAAACACCTTGTAAACTGTCCATATCAATCATTTTTTTCTCTTGATATAGGCGCAAAACATACGCTAAAATAGCTGGATTTGAATATTGATACTGATGATACAATTCATGCATCAACGCAACTGACCATTCTTCTGTTGATTTAATTTCTGTTTTTTCCTTCTTGGTTAATTCTGGCGAACTGCAAAATAAAACTGGTGTATTAAAATTAATGTCCCATTTCGCTCTTTTATCATACTGGAAAGTAGTTTCCATTACAAAAAATGCAGAATCAAAAGGCAATTTAAGTTTCCAAATATTCCAGCTATAATCGTTCAACATGATAGAATACTTAGAAACTTTTTCTTTCATAGATTCTAATGGATTTATGAAATACGAAGCAGAATCGTTGAAGTAAACAATGGTGCCTTCAAAATCTTTTATTCCATAAGGTTTCCAATAAATATCACTAATAAAATGCTTGATATTTTTGATGTATTCAAATCGTTCAATGACAATTTTTTCCGTTTCATTTGGTGTGATAAATTGTGCTTTAGCACTAAATGTTACTGTAAGACAGATTAAAAACAGTAACGAAGAAATTAGTTTTTTCATAGAAAATGATTTGTATTAAGAATACGCTCAAAAAACATTCCAACTTAAAATAAATATGCACCTTCTGCAATATTTTGTTCAAATTGAACTATGATATGATTGTTAAAAGTTGTGGCAATTGGAAATCCAACAATATCTGCTTTTATTGGAAATGTTTTATGCATTCTATCTACTAAAATTGCAATTATAATTTTTTTTGGTTGAAACTTAGTAAGAGGTTGAAGTGCGTAAAACAACGTTCTTCCTGTATTTCCTACATCATCTATAATTAAAATAGTTTTGCCATTAAAATCTAGTTCATCTTTTATAACAACTGCTTCTTTTAATGGTTCTGGTTTATTGATATAAATAGATGAAAATTGAATTTTTTTAGTAGCATCCGTATGTTGAATCTTATGCATTATTGTTTTCGCTAATGCTAAACCACCGCCTGGTTCAATGCCTAAAACAATTAATTCATCGTCATCAAATGTCAACTCTAACGCTTGATATGCCATTCTATCTAGCTTAAGCTCAATTTTATCTTTGTCTAATATTTTTTGCGCAGTTGACGGTATAAGCATAAACCAAAGATAAAATATTTTAAAACAAATCGTTAAACACAATAGAAAAATAAAATAAATTCTTCATTTTCATTTAAAATTCAATGCAAACATTGTATTTTCGTTGCTGTTATAAACATGCATTATGGATATATTTCTTTCAATTGTACAGATTTTGATTTTTATAGGTTTAGTTGGAACTGCTTTTTACTTTGGATTTAAAAAATTCAAAGAAATTTATGACAACATTAATTTAGGAAAACCAGAAACGATAAACACTACGTTGTCATTTCGTATTAAAAGTGTGCTGCTTATTGCATTCGCACAAAAAAAGATGTTCAAACTTACTTTTGCTGCATTATTACATTTAGTAATCTATGTTTCTTTCTGTATTACACAAATTGAATTGATAGAAATATTTCTAGATGGATTTACTGCAGGTCATCGAAGAATTTTTCATTTGGCAGAAGATACTTTTTTCCAATCAATTTATGTATTTGCAATTAGTTTTATTGAATTTCTAACGCTACTAACTTTGGTTGTTACCATAATTTTTATTTTAAGAAGAACAACTTTTTTAATTAATCGTTTCAATAAACCAGAATTAAAAGGATTTCCAGCAAAAGATGCATTAACAATTTTAACGTTTGAATTGATTCTAATTACTTGTATTTTCTTAATGAATGGTGCTGATAGTGCAATACGTATTAAAGAACTTGGACATGGTTATGGCTTTTTAATTGGTGATATTATAGGAAGCATGCTAACTGGTTTATCTTTTGGTGCGCTAGAAGTATTAGAAAAAATTGGATGGTACGGTCATCTTTGTATGGTGCTTGGTTTTCTATTGTATTTGCCTTACTCAAAACATTTACATGTAATATTAGCATTTCCGAATACATTTTTTACAAGACCTGAAGCTAAAGGTGAAATACACAATATGCCAGCTATTATGCATGAAGTAAAATCGATGATTGATCCAAGTTATACAGTTCCTGCAACTGATGGCGAAGTTCAATTTGGCGCAAAAGATGTATTTGATTTATCCTGGAAAAGTTTGTTAGATGCCTACACTTGCACCGAATGTGGAAGATGTACGCAAGCATGTCCAGCCAACATTACAGGAAAAAAATTATCACCACGTAAAATAATGATGGATACACGTGACAGAATGGAAGACATTACCAAAGGTAAAAAAGAACATGGTCCGGATTTTGTCGATAATAAAACATTATTAGGTGATTATATAACTGCTGAAGAATTGCGTGCTTGTACTACTTGTAACGCTTGCGTTGAAGAATGTCCAGTAAATATTTCACCATTAAGTATTATTGTAGAATTAAGAAGAAATTTAATTATGGAGCAATCAGATTCACCATCAGAATGGAATACAATCTTTGCTAACATGGAAAATAATCAAGCACCTTGGCAATTTTCACCGGAAGACAGATTAAAATGGACTGAAGAGTTGAATTAAATACTGGACGATTGACAATTAACTATTAATAATAGAAATCAAAATATCATGCAATACAAAGCACCAATAATGAGCGAATTAGTTGCCGAAGGAAAATCACCAGAAGTGGTTTTTTGGGTTGGCTGCGCTGGCAGTTTTGACCAACGCGCACAACGTGTAACGACAGCATTTACTAAAATACTCAATCAATTAAATATCAATTTCGCAGTTTTAGGAACTGAAGAAGCATGCACTGGCGATCCAGCTCGTCGAGCAGGAAACGAATTTGTTTTCCAAATGTTGGCGCAACAAAACGTAGCAACACTCAATAATTATGGTGTCAAAAAAATTGTTACCACTTGTCCGCATTGTTTCAACACCTTGAAAAATGAATATCCAGCACTTGGTGGAAATTACGAAGTCATACATCATTCGCAATATTTGCAAACTTTAATAAACGATGGAAAATTAAAAGTAGAAGGTGGCGCATTCAAAGGCAAACGTATCACATATCACGATTCATGTTATTTAGGCAGAGCCAATGAAATATACGAAGCACCACGCGCTGTAATTGAATCATTAGATGCTGATTTAGTAGAAATCAATAAAAGCAAAGCTAATGGTTTATGCTGTGGCGCAGGTGGTTCGCAAATGTTTAAAGAAGATGAACCAGGCAATAAGCGCATCAACACAGAACGAACTGGCGAATTATTAGAAGTATATCCAGAAGTAATTGCAGTAGCTTGTCCGTTTTGTAATACTATGATTTCTGATGGTGTAAAAGGTGTTAACCAACAAGATGATGTTAAGGTTTTGGATATTGCTGAACTTATTTCGCAGGCAAACAGTTATTAAATTAAAAATGTACGATTAACAATTGACAATTATTTTTTAGTAATTTTATTTTAGAATAATCGTTAATCGTTCATTGTAAATCGTTCATCAATCATGCTAACACCATATCATATATTACCTGCAACAACCAAAGTTTGGGTTTATCAAGCTAACCGAAGTTTTACGCAAGATGAAGTTTGGGAAATTAGCGATATTATTGAAAATTTTGTGGACAGATGGCAATCACATTCGAGAGATGTGAAAGGTTATGGTTCATTATATTATCGTCGTTTTTTAATTTTAATGGCTGATGAAGATGCTTGCGATGTGAGTGGTTGTTCGATAGATAGTTCAGTAAAATTAGTTAAAGAATTAGAACAAGCTTACGATTTAGATTTTTTTGACAGAATGAAAGTTTGTTATAAAATCACCAATGATTTAATCGGTAGTTTTCCTTTCAATAAATTAAATGAAATGATTGAAAGTGGAAAAATAAACGATGAAACAATTGTTTTCAATAATTTAGTTACAACAAAACAAGAACTCGAAAACAATTGGGCAATTCCTTTAAAAGATTCTGCTTTTGCTAAATTTGCGCTTAAATAGTCACTAATTTTCTTAACTTTACTTTCAAAAATTCGCCATGCGAAAAAAATTACACTTTTTTTATATTGCTATCATTTTTATAGCAAGTTGCGCTCGACCATACCATCGTATGAATATGGAATTAATTCCATTCAAAGATTATAAAGAAGATGCAAATCTAAAATACGCTTCAAGATTAGGTGTGTTATATAATTTTAAGAATTTTTATTTCGCAAAACGTGAGCAAAGAAAAGATTACAGTTTAATGGCTTTTACCATTTATAATAAATCTGAGAAAATAGTTTATGTAAAAGATTTACAATTTTCATGTGGCGCATCGGCGCCTATTTCTTATGTTCCAATTCCAGAATTATATAATGCAATAAAACAAAAAGCTGGCTTATATTGGTTGTATTCTGTAGGCGTTGCAGTTTATCCAAAACCAGCTCCAGGAAAAGCAGATGGTGGTTTAATAAAAAATGAAAAACTATTTATTCCATTACCATTTGGAGTTGTATTTGGTGCAGCCAATTTTGGTATTGCCTACAGAGCCAATAAAAAAATGAAATCTGATTTTGAATTGTATGATATCACCAATAAAGTGATACAACCTGGTGACAGTATCAAAGGTATTTTAGCTTTCAAAAGTGCCGCAAATTGTGGCGATATCTTTATTTCCACTAAAGAATAAATCTGTAACATGACTTTTGAACAGCGCGCACAATTATCAGAAACTAGAATTTTCAAAGCAGTTTTTCCAAACACAACCAACCATTACGATACGCTTTTTGGTGGAACCGCTATGCAATTGATGGATGAAGTTGCATTCATTGCTGCAACTCGTTTTTCGCGCTTAAAAATGGTAACCGTTTCGTCAGATAAAATTGATTTCAATATACCTATTCCAAGTGGCACAATTATTGAATTAGTTGGAATTGTAACAAAAATGGGAAATGCCAGTTTACATGTGCATGTTGATATTTTTATGGAAGAAATGGATAGTGATAAACGAGTAAAAGCCATTTCTGGTGAATTTGTTTTTGTATCTATAGATGAAAACAAAAAACCAATGCGCATTGAAATTGAAAATATTAAACAAGATTAGACTAGTAACTATGCATTGTATGCATCTTAAAAATTTAAAAAAATGAAAAATATACTAATCATTTTATTGATACTTTTTTGCACAATGATTTTTGCAGAAGATGGAATTCAGTTTGAAGAAAAAGCAACTTGGCAGCAAGTGTTAGACAAAGCAAAAAAAGAAAATAAATTTATTTTGGTTGATTGTTACACTACATGGTGCGGACCTTGCAAATGGATGACTAAAGAAGTGTTTCCGAAAGCAGCAGTTGGCGCAGCTATCAATCCAAATTATATAAGCAGCGCGTTTGATATGGAAAAAGGCGAAGGTTTGGAATTGGCTAAAAAATTCAATATTAAAAATTATCCAACGTATGTTTTTTTAAACTCGAATGGCGAAATCGTGCATCGTGGTTTGGGTTCGATGCCTGCAGAAGATTTTATAAAATTATGTAATGATGCATTAAATCCTGACAATCAATATGTAACGTTGCGCAACAAATATATCAGCGGAAATCGCGATATTGATTTCTTAAAAAACTTTTCGTTCGTTGCTGCTGATGCGCAAGATTCAATGGCAAATGAGGTTTTTGCAAGTTATTTAAATGAACAAAAAGATTTACTTTCTAAAGATAATATTAACATGGTTGTTGCTTTAACAAGAAGCGTGCACGATGCTGGTTTTCCTATTCTACAAAAAAATAAAGATAAATTTATTGCTTCGATTGGCGAAAAACCTTACAACTCTAGCATAGAAGAATTAGTTTGGAATGAAGCAAAAAAAGCTGGCAAAAAAGGCACAGATCCAGCAGGTTTTAGGAAAGTGATTCAACAGTACTTACCAGAAAAAACAGACTTATTAAGCGCTGAATATGAATTAAGTGTTTTAAAAAGAAATGGAAAATGGAAAGAATATGTTCCAAAAGCTGAAAAATTTGCGTTACAATTTTGCCAAACTGACCAAGAAAGATTGAATGAGATAGCTAATAATTTGTTAGAAAATTTTAAAGACAAAACTACTTTACAAAAAGCATTAAAAATTTCGTTACAAGCAATAAAAGTGGAAAGCAATTTCGTCAACAATGCAACAATAGCAGAGATTTACACGAAATTAGGCAACAAAAAAATGGCAAAACCATACGCAGAAAAAGCAGTAGAACAAGCCAAAATTGCTGGTGAAGATGTTACAGATTACGAAAAAATTCTGAAAGCAACCAACTAATTATTTACTTGGTTTTCCTAAAATAATTTTCACAGATTCGCTTTTACTCATATCAGAGTTCAGCATAAATGTACGAACCAAATCGTCGTCGTCAATAGATATGGCTGCTGTATTCGGTGGTATGCTTCCTAAATTTTCTGCAAACAATAGCAATTGATTGTCTTTCGTTTTTAAGTTCAACGTAATCGTATATTTTTGTTTCGTTAATAAAAAATTACTTAAAATCCAAGTGTCATTAAATTTCAGCGAAATAATATCGCCGTCTTCTTTATTGTTGTCCCAAATTTGCAACACAATTTTCTCTTGTTTCACAGTCCATTCTTTTGAAGTAACAATTTTCCGTTTAGACAAGTCTTTATTTCTATTTTTTTTGAGTGTGATAATAGAATCTGTTTTTCGTTCTAAGAGCGCAAATGTGGTGTCTGTTTTGGTAGCTCTCAATAAAACACTTGTAAAGCATTCAAAATCTGGAATGAAGTTTCCAGCTGTGTCTTTGTTTACAAAATCATTTGTACTTCTATAAATTGCATTTCTGTATAAATCTAAAATTGGAAGTTGGTTTTCATCTTTTTTAAATTGAAAATAACCTGTAAAACAATCCTGTATATGTTGAATTCCATAAGGAAATTCACTCACTACTTGAAAGCTATCAATGTACAAACGTTGTTTATTTTTCCATGTTGTGTACAATACGAATTCACCAACATAATTATCGCTAAACATTTTTAAACGCAGTATGTAATTGTTTGTTTTTTGAGAAAGAATATTAGTATTTATAAAGTAATCTTTGTTGTCAACATGACCAATAATAGTGCCTCGC
>CALLKF010000163.1 GCA_938008535.1 uncultured Saprospirales bacterium
ATCTCAATAGGAAACACCTTTTTCTGCCTGACCCATACGGCCAAAAATTTGAGAAATACTAAGCAAAACGTTTGCGTGTTCAACAATATTATCTGTTTCTTCAGATATAGATAATACCTTAAAACTGTAATCTAATGCAGTTTGGTATTCTGCTTTTATAAAATAATATTTCGACCATATTTTATTGATGGTTAAAATTTCGCTGCTCTTACAATTTGTTGCATTATAATATTTCTCGGATTTCTTTAAATAGAATTCAACAGAATCAAATTTATATTGATCCAAAAAACCTGAAGCAATCAATTCAAAACCCTTTGCTTTGCATGCCAAAATTTTAGATTGTATTAATTTCAGGCTATTTTCAGAGTAATTCGATATAGTACAGTTACAATTATTTTGTGCATTGCATTTCAAACAAACAATTAGAAATATAAACACCAATAACTTGACTCTCATTTGTGTGTTTCGTTTATCAGGTATCTACAATTATAATCATTATATTTTACTTTTGATAGTAGTAGTGCCTAAATATTAAAAAGCACAAATAAAGTTTATAGTTATGAGTTGGATTACCAATGCAACAGGCTAAATATTAAAAACAACTGGATTATTTTTTACCGTATTTTTTAGCAAAGTTTTCATAATTTATTTTGTTGTCAAATGTTACAATAAATGGCTTAATCAAATTGATTGGATCTCCATATGTTTCATATCCAATTTTATCTTTAAAAATTAGCGAAATTCTCATAGTTACACTATCCATTTTAGTTTCATACAGAAACTCTAAAAAATCACGTGATCCTCTGATATTAAATATTTTTTGTACTTGCCCTTCTTGATGAAGTGTATAAAAGGTATTTACTTCTTCTAAAAAAGTTTCAATAGAATTAGCACCATTTCTTGTAAAATAAAACATTGGATAATAAGTTCCGTTGGTTTGTAACTTGGCTATTTCGAGCGTAACTTGTCCAAGACCATAATCTTTGAGTACTTTTGGTTTATCAAAGCCTATTTCAAATTTTTTAATCTCATCTGCCTTAACAATGGCGTTTTCTGCTATAAGATTATCATTTATCTTAACCAGTATTTGTGCATTGATTGTATTTGCTAATACTAAAGCAAATACTAAAATTAATCCTTTCATATTTATTTATTTTATTGTTTATTAATTATACCGTTCAAAAGTAAGTGTTATCAGATTTTATTATTCAATTATTTAACAGCAATACCTTCTGCAGTACTTCTCTTAGTTCCTAATTCTGTTGGTATTCCATTTTTCCATAACATAGCGTAATGAAAAATACCAGTCGTATCATTTTGATCACCAGCAACATACACATCATTGCCTTTTATAGCGATACCCTTTGCATATGCGGATCTAATTCCATCTGATAATGACGTTGGAATTCCGTTTTTCCAAACTTTAGCAATTGCTTTTCCTGCTGAAATTTCAGTACCTGCAATATATACATCAGTAGCTGTTACTGCAATTGCATTTCCTCTTGTAAAACTTGTTCCATCTGTAATATCTGTTGATATTCCATTTTTCCAAAGCCTAATTTTTGAAAGTGCTGTTTGACTATTCCCTAATACATACACATCATTGCTAATTAATGCAACTGCATTAGCTTTGAAGTCTGTTGCATTATTTAATGAAATTACAATTCCATTTTTCCATAATCTTGCTTCATTTCCTTCGTAACCACATATATATACATCATTATTTAAAACAGCAATACCTTGAGCTGCTGCTCCATTATTGCCATTTGTAAGTAATGTGATGTTATTATTTTTAAAATATACTGCGTAATGTTTCATCAAAGATGGATTATACATGTGTCCTGCTACGTGTACATCTGTGCCTGATACAGCAATTGAAATTCCTTCCATCGGCTCGCCATCACCAAAAGAATACAACTCTGTTCCATTTTTCCATACTTTGCACAATCTTATTGAGCCGTTTTCGTATCCTGTTGAATATACATCATTACCGGAAACCGCAACGGAAAGTGCAAATGTATTGTTTGTGTAATTGGATTGTCTTACAGGCACTCCATTATTCCACACAGTTGGAATATCTCTATAAGATAAGCTTGTATCTGCGTCATAGCCAGAAACATATACATCTGCAGGAATCTCCGTTTTTGGAGTATTTTCATTCTTCTTACAAGCAGTAAAGAAAAAAGAAATGCTGATTACAGCAAATAGAATTAATTTTTGCATAATTTGAGTTTAATTTGAGTTTATTTAGTTTATCAAATGCAAAATAGACAGACCATAATAACATTCCTTGAAAGATTCATAAGTGTTCAATTCAATTTTGCAGATGTAGCAATGTATTATCTATGTGTTTAATGAATAGCGTTTTTTAATAACCATCAATTAAGAGTAACATAGTATAAATCAAATAATGAACCGACATTGTAATAAAAACGATTGTAAAATCAATACATACATTTAGAAATCTTTTTGATACAGTAGTATATTGATATAAGTATTAAATTCTTTATGGATTTTCTTTGTTTAAGAAAATTTAAAACATAATGAAGAAAACAATTTTTATTCTTGGACTATTTACTACTATTACTTCTAATGCACAATTTAATAGTGTAAAAAAGATAGTACCTACAAAAAATATTGAGAAAACTGTTGACGAAAAGCCTAAAACAGTTGCTACCAATAAAACTACAACTCAGGCAGAAAATCCAAGTTCTGGATATAATGGAAAAGCAAAAGTTTTTGTAGATAAATTTTGGATTTTAGTTGAAGATCTAAAGAAATCAAATGCCGGAAATAGCGAAGGTAAAGTTCCTTCTTATAAAATAATATTGGATAAAGCAAAAGTACAATTAAAGTATGTTAAAGAAAAAGATCCATCTTACGATGTAACCGCAATGGAGCAGGTTTTAAAACCTTATGAAGAAGGATTAACAACTTATTTTCAAGAAAAGAAAGATGCTGTTCAGTCACAATTAAACAATAACGATAAAAACGGCGATGGTGTTGCAGGTTTATTTATGGGTTCTTCCACTACTGAAATAGTTGGAACTGGTGATACAGAAGCAGATGTAGCCAAACACAAAGAGCAAATAAAAGCATACAATGAAAAAGTAGAGAAAGTTATTGCTTCTTCACCTTCAAACATAGCATCCATTGAATATTATATCAAAAATTCTGTTAAGTCTGACAAAGAACGAATAATAAAAACAGAACTCGAAATTAATAAAGCAAAAGGCATTGGTACTTTGTTTAATTACCGTGAATTAATAGGAATCGAAGCATATTGGAATGCAGCAAAAAGAATTTTAACAAATGTTCCTGAAGCAGCAGAAGTACAACAATTGGCTGCTGCTGCACTACAAAGAGTAGGAACAGAAGAACAAGTGAGAGCAAAAATTGAAGCAAAGCGTTTGGAGCTTATAAAAAATAAAAAAATGCCTGTTGCTGTAAAAAAAGATGCAAATATAGAGCAAAAGTTTAAAACAGATTTTAGTAAAATACTAGCAAATTCACCAAAATACAATGATGAGACAATTATTAAAATAAATATTATTGATAATGACTGGACTACTGTAAGAAATCAATATACAGGAATAATTGTTGGACGAGCCATCTCTGCTGCTATTGCTACAAAAAAAGCAGATGGACGCTATTTTGTCTATGATTTTGTCAATTATCTGGAGGAATATAATGGAAGCACTTATGTAAATGGCAAATGTGATCATGGCTATAAATGGCCTCAAGAAATTTTATTGGAGAACATAAAATAATTATTGAATATTTTTAAATAAAACAGCATGAAAAAATTAATTCAAATTGTAATGATTTCGCTATCTATTCTTTTGATTAATGGTTGTAACCTAAAAAATGAAACTCAAAATGATAATTCTTCAGAAAAAAACGCAATGACAGTAAATGAAGCTAAATCATTTTTGGATGCAGATGAAGCTAATAATGGTAAAGATGTAACAGTTACTGCTTATAGTTGGGGTTATAATAACCGTGTCGGTGGTGAAATACAACTAAACCTTGGTGATGAAATTTTAAAAGGTGATCAACAGGCAAATTTCTCTTGTATTTTTAAAAAGGAAGATGCTGATAAAATTAAAGCTATTGAAAAAGATGCAAAAGTAATTATAAGCGGAAAAATATCTAAAGGTGACGGTGGAATTGAATTGAATAATTGCAGAATCATTCAATAATATTTTAATCGACAAACTGAAAACTAATTAAATTACAAGTTTAATCTAAAAGGAATTTTACAATTGCATAAAATAAATGAATTCTAATTTTCTTTTTCATAATTAAATATACAAAAAATGCCGTCTCGGTTAAACAAGACGGCATTTTATCAAATTACTAAGTACTAAATACTCAGTACTATCTACTAGTATCTGTAGTATTCTGGTTTGTAAGGACCAGCAACAGGTATTTTTAAGTATTCGCTTTGTGCTGTTGTTAATTCATCTAACACTACACCAATTTTTGCTAAGTGTAAACGAGCAACTTTTTCATCTAAATGTTTTGGCAACATATAAACTTTATTTTCGTAGCTAGCAGAGTTTGCCCATAATTCTAATTGTGCAATTACTTGATTAGAGAATGAGTTAGACATTACAAATGACGGATGACCAGTTGCGCAACCTAAGTTTACTAAACGTCCTTCTGCCAATAAAATAATATCTTTTCCTTCAATAGTATATAAATCTACTTGTGGTTTGATCGTATTTTTTGTGTGACCGTAGTTTGTGTTTAACCAAGCAACATCAATTTCAATATCGAAGTGACCGATGTTAGCAACAATTGCTTTGTCTTTCATTAATTTAAAGTGTTCACCTGTGATGATATCACGGCAACCAGTTGTAGTAACGATGATATCTGCTTCTTTAACAGCATCAACCATTTTTTTCACTTCAAAACCTTCCATTGCCGCTTGTAATGCGCAAATTGGATCGATTTCTGTAATAATTACACGCGCACCAGCACCACGTAATGATTCTGCAGAACCTTTACCAACATCACCAAAACCTGCAACAACCGCAACTTTACCTGCAATCATTACATCTGTAGCACGACGAATCGCATCTACACAGCTTTCGCGGCAACCGTATTTGTTATCGAATTTAGATTTAGTAACTGAATCGTTGATATTGATTGCAGGAATCAATAATGTTCCGTTTTCCATTCTTTCGTACAAACGGTGAACACCAGTGGTAGTTTCTTCAGATAAACCTCTGATACCTTTTGCTAATTCTGGATAGTGATCAAACACTAAGTTTGTTAAGTCACCACCATCATCTAAGATCATGTTCAATGGTCTTTCCGGAGAACCGAAGAATAATGTTTGCTCGATGCACCAGTTAAATTCTTCTTCTGTCATGCCTTTCCAAGCAAACACAGGAATACCAGCAGCAGCAATTGCAGCAGCAGCGTGATCTTGTGTAGAGAAAATGTTGCAAGAAGACCAGGTAACTTCTGCACCTAATGCTACTAATGTTTCGATTAAAACAGCCGTTTGAATCGTCATGTGTAAGCAACCTGCGATACGAGCGCCTTTTAATGGTTGAGATGGACCAAATTCTTCGCGCAATGACATTAAACCTGGCATTTCAGCCTCTGCAAGCATGATTTCTTTTCTTCCGAATTCTGCTAATGAAATGTCTTTAACTTTGTATTTCAAGCTAAAGTCAATTTGTGATGATGTTGTTGTATTTGACATTTTTATTATTTTATGATGCAAAATTACATCAACGTATTTGATTAAAAGTTGTCTTATGGCAAGAAATTAATTCACAAATTCGTTAATTAGCGAATGTATAAAAAATAACAAAACGTTGTATAAAAGAAAAACATTCGCTAATTAACGAATCATCACATTCGCAAATTATCTAATATTCTTCTTAATTCTACTCAATGAAGTTGGTGTAACACCTATAAAGGAAGCAAGGTATTTTTGTGGAATGGTTTGCAGCAGTTCTGGTTTATTTAATAAATCTAAGTAGCGTTGTTCTGCTGTGTCGCGCTGTAAAGCGGTGAAACGTTGTAATAAATGTAAGATCACATCTTCCCAAAATTTGCGCATCATCTCCTGCATTTTTGGATGCGTTTCGTAGAGTTTATTAAGTTCGGTTTTGGGTAAATACAGAATTTCAGTTTCTTCAATAGCTTGCAAAAAATAATTGCTTGGTGTCTCACTAATGAAACTATAAATTTCAATGGCTGATGAATGTTTGAGTGCAAACCAAACTGAAACTTCTACATCTTCTTGTATATAATACAAGCGCAAACAGCCATTTTGCACAAAAATTAAATCTTTGCAGGTTTCTCCTTCCATTAAAACCAGCTCATTCTTTTTTATCTTTTTAGATTTAAATTTTGACACAATATCGTTCAACACTTCTACTGGAAGTTTCACATATTCGTTGATGAATTTATTGAGTTCGGCTGACATATTTACTATGACATAAACATAGTTAAAAAAATGGATGTTTAAAATTGATTTTTATAATTATTTAAAGATTTTTGTGATAGATGATAGATGCTAACAACCATTCTTTAAGAAAAAATACCCATAGGATTTAGTACAAATTTTACAATATCATTTTCAAAAAACTAAAGAAACTAATGCTAGTATTAATTGGAGAAAAAATTAACTATAGAGAAACGTATAATAGTGCTAAATTCGTTTTTTTAAAGCAAGTATAGTTTTGTACAAGTTGTATTAATTTATCATATTTAAAGACTATGACAAATAAAATGAATTTCACTTCCGTATTTGAATCGGAATTGGTAAAAGAAATATTTCAGTTTGGTATCATAAAGCATTTCAAAGAAGGTGATGTTATTATGGACTATGGTCAGTATGTACGCATGATGCCAATTATTTCAAAAGGAACAGTAAAGGTTTTCAGAATGGATGATACAGGTAAAGAATTATTACTGTACTATCTCACTAATAATGAAAGTTGCTCTATGGCTTATAGCTGTTGCTTAGAAGCGAAGAAAAGCGAAGTGAGAGCCATTGCAGAAGACGATGTGGAACTAATTGCCATACCACACTTGAAATTAGAAGAATGGTTATGTAAATATCCTAGCTGGAAAAACTACATTATGCATAGTTTTAACGAACGATTTATAGAGTTACTTAAAACCATTGATGCAATTGCATTTGAAAAACTAGATGAACGATTAATCAATTACCTCAAAAGAAAATCTGAAGTTTTTGGCAAATCTGCATTACAACTTTCACATAATCAAATTGCAGAAGAAATGGGTACTAGCCGTGTGGTGATTTCACGATTATTGAAACGACTAGAAAACGATCAAAAGATTTTACTTTACAGAAATGAAATTAAATTACTCAAAGCACTTTAAATAATTAGGGTTTTGTGATACAGTCTCGAAACATCATTAAAAGAATTTAGATTTAATATGATTGTTTCAGAAGTCTAGAATGAAAAAATACAAAGATCACACAAACTCTAAATAAAAAAATGGAGCTTAATTTGTTGGCTTACAACGCATTAAACTCCATTTTGCAGAGAGAGAGGGATTCGAACCCCCGGACCTGTAACAGTCAACGGTTTTCAAGACCGCCGCATTCAACCGCTCTGCCATCTCTCTAATTGGAGTGCAAATATAATCAATCAAATTTGAAATCAAAATAAAATAAAAAAAAACAGAGCACAAAATGTGCTCTGTTTAAAATTAATTTTCTAGAAAATTATTCTACAATAAATGTTTTTACTGCTGTGAAATCTTTATTTTCTAAATTGATAATATAAATTCCTTTAGCCAAAGTTGGTAAATTGATTTGCAATTGATTGTTTATGTTATAAGAGTTTGAGTAAACACTTCTTCCTACATTATCAAAAATAATAACATTTGTATTTCCAATGCTATTTTTCTCAAATTCAACATTTAAAATAGATTTAGTTGGATTTGGAAATAATTTAACTGCAACTTGATTTGTGTTGTTTCTGATACCTGTTGTCAATAAAGTTGTTGCAGAATTTTTATTACTGTTTGCTATTTTGATGTTATAATTTGGTCCATAAGTACAACTAGAATAAGGAATAACTGCAAAGTAATATTTAGTTCCTGGACTTAAACCTGTTATTGTAAAATTTGGGCTTGAGCCAACATATCCAACATAACTTGAATCAATGAATGTTCCGTTAACTTTTGTTATTAGTTGACCTAATGTATATGTAATTGAGTCTGTTGGTGCAACTAAGAATGATTTTTTGCTATAAACAACAACATATCCACTTGCATTGACTGCAGGCGTAACTGAGCCAGCGATAGAATTTGTAGTTATAGTTCCAACTGTAACACCACCAATTATTGTATCTGGAGCATTACAACTTGGCGTTCCGCCTAATGTAGTAGCTGAATTTTTATTACTGTTTGCTATTTTAACATTATAGTTAGGACCATAACTACAACTTGCATATGGTATAACTGCAAAATAGTATTTTGTTCCAGGATTTAATCCAGTAATAGTAAAATTAGGACTAGAACCTACATATCCAACATAACTTGAATCAATGAATGTTCCATTAACTTTTGTTATTAGTTGACCTACTGAATATGTAATAGAGTCTGTTGGTGCAACTAAGAATGATTTTTTGCTATACACTACAACATATCCACTTGCATTAACTGCTGGTGTAACAGAACCAGCAATTGAATTATTAGTGATAGTTCCAACTGTAACACCGCCAATTATTGTATCTGGTGCAGCACATGTTGATCCATCTGTTTTAATAGTTTTAGTTGAAGGTCCAGATGCATAATTTGGACCATTTGTACAACCAATGTTATTAAAGGTATAAATGAAAACTTTGTATAAAGTAGCAGCTGTCAAACCTGTAAAGGTAAAAGTAGAAGCAGTACCTCTATATTTAACAACTGCAGGTGTTGCAGTAGTTGAAGCAATTGAAGCACCAACAGCATAATAAATGCTATCACGAATAGTTATTGACCCAACAGATGTTGGTGCAATTAATAACATAACACTGTCTGCATTTGCTGGCAATGTATAGGTAATGGTAACTGATGTAGTTGTTGAATCTGTTTGTAAAACAGTTGCATTTGAAACACCACTTGGTTGTGTACAATCCGTATTCGGAACACCACCTGCTGTGCCGAATGTTCTAGCATTTACGGTAGCATAATTTGGACCATTGGTACAATTTTTATTATTAAATGTAACAACGAAAATTTTATAATAAGTATCTGTTGCTAAAGCTGAAAAAGTAAACGATGAATCTGTGCCTCTATATTTTACTGTAGCTAAAACACCATTTGAAGATGTTATAGTAGAATTAACTGGATATGCAGCACTATCTCTAACGGTCACAAAACCAACTGTGCTTGGTGCAATCAGTACCATAACGCTATCAGCGTTAGCTGGATTTGTCCATTTTACTGTAATAGTTGAATTCGTAGAATCTGTTTTGGTAAAACTTGATGCACCATTTGGTTGTGTACAATCAGTGCTTAATTGTTGCGTTGTAAATGAATCTACTTTGTAAGATGTTGCATAATTTGGCCCACCTGTACAGGCGTTATTGAAAGATGTAACTAACACATAATATTTAGTGTTTGCAGTTAATCCAGAAGCTGTCATTGTTGTGTCACCATCAAAATTGATACATTTATAGCTGTTTGAGCTTAAAGTATATGAATTGCCTTCAACAAATGAAGTTCCATTAAAAGTTGAAGGGTTACCACCTACTTTAACAGTTCCGATAAATGCAGCATAACCATCTGGTTTTGGTGTTGCATTATTGTATGTTACTTTCGCTGATGTAGCCGTAATATTTGAGAATGACATAGTTGTTGGTATACTAGTTGGTGTAGTACAAGCTGGCAATGAACCTGTTGTAAACGTAGCACTTAAATCATCAACAGCTAAAATATCATCGTTTCCAAAAATATTATAGTCATTAAAACGCAACCAAAAAGTAGCTCCATTAGGAATATTTAAACTAGATAAAGTAGTTGATACTGTTTGAGAAATAGTGTTACCATCTAAAGAACCAACTGTTGTTGTACTATTAATACTAACAGCAGATAATCCTAAACCTACAGTCCAAGTTCCTGTATGTATGGAATCAGAACCCACATTATATTCTGCAATTAATGTATCTGGATGTGAAGCTGTATTATTTCCTCGACGCCATTGTTCCATTTTATAAGAAACCTGAACAGCTGTAATGGTTGAACCAGTATTATTTACACATTTAACACCGATATACATTGGTGCATTTGCATTACTGATTAGCGTTGCAAGTGCTCTTTCACTATTGGCTGCGGCACCAACTGAATAAAATCCCGCTGCAGTTGCTGAACCAGCAGTAGTCTGAATACTGTCTTTTGCAGATCCAGTTGGATTGAAATAAGTGTACCAGCCATTTGGCAATACTGATTTTGCTGATGTTCCACTGCTTGGCAGCGAATTGAAATTTTGTGTATAAACAAACCCATTGGATGTTACACTAATTGATTGTGCGTTGACACTAACAATAGCAATCAACATAAAGAAAGAAAGTAATAATTTTCGCATGTTATAATTTTACCTTGCAAAAATATACATAATTTACGCGGAATTTGCACTTTTTAACATAAAATATTCAACACTATAATGTGTTTTTTGTGCATAAAAAAACACGAACCAAAAGATTCGTGTTTCTATATCTAAAGAAATGAAAATTATTTCAATTTAAATGCTTTTTTAACAGCATCTACATAATCTAATTTTTCCCAGGTAAATAACTCTACTTGTACTTTTTTCTCGTTGTCTTTTCCTTTATTAAAGATTTTAGTAACTACTTCATTCTTGCGACCCATGTGTCCATAAGCTGCTGTTTCACTATAAATTGGATTACGTAATTTGAAGCGTTGCTCGATTGCGTAAGGACGCATATCAAATATCTTTTCTGCAATTTTTGCTATTTCGCCATCTGTCATATTTACTTTAGATGTACCATTAGTATCGATGAATAAACCACAAGGTTTTGCAACACCAATTGCATACGAAACTTGTACTAAAACTTCATCAGCAACACCTGCAGCCACTAAATTTTTAGCAATGTGACGAGTTGCATAAGCAGCACTTCTATCAACTTTACTTGGATCTTTACCAGAGAATGCACCACCACCGTGCGCACCTTTTCCACCGTACGTATCAACAATAATTTTACGACCAGTTAAACCTGTATCGCCATGTGGACCACCAATTACGAATTTTCCAGTTGGATTGATATGGTAAGTTATTTTGTCGTTGAATAATTTTTGAATAGCAGGTTTCAATTGTTTTTTCACTCTAGGAATGATAACTTCAACAATATCTTTTTTGATTTTCGCTAACATTTTTGCATCAGCATCAAAATCATCGTGTTGTGTAGAAACTACAATCGTATCAATTCTGATTGGTTGATTATTGTCATTATATTCAATAGTAACTTGGCTTTTCGCATCTGGACGCAAATATTTCAATTCTTTTCCAGCACGACGCGTTTTAGAAAGCTCTTGCAAAATTTTATGCGCTAAATCTAAAGCCAAAGGCATGTAGTTATCTGTTTCTTTCGTAGCATAACCAAACATCATTCCTTGGTCACCAGCACCTTGAGCATTTGCTTTTGTTTCAAAATCCTCTTTTTTTGCTTTTCTGTCAACACCTTGATTGATATCAGAAGATTGTTCGTGAATAGCAGAAAAAATACCGCAAGAATTTGCTTCAAACATGTATTCTGATTTGGTATAACCAATTTTACGAATCACTTCGCGTGCAATCTCTTGAACATCTAAATATGCTTTAGATTTTACTTCACCAGCCAATACAACTTGTCCAGTAGTTACTAATGTCTCACAAGCTACTTTAGATTGTGGATCGTACGCTAAGAAATTATCTATTAATGCGTCTGAAATTTGGTCAGCAACTTTGTCCGGATGTCCTTCTGAAACTGATTCTGATGTGAATAAATAAGGCATTTCTTTCTTTAATTTTTAATGTTAATATTTTGAGTAATTTTTTTTAGAAGCACAAAAATAGGTAATCTTATAAATAAAACAAAATTTGTGTAGATATTGATTTGTTGTCTATTATCTACAATTACAATACCAATTCATTAATTTTTATTATTTTTCAAGAATGATAACAAAACATACTTTCAAATTTAAAAATTGGGCAAAAAACATTGAGCACACTTCACCTTTTTTTGCACAACCAAGCACTGAAAATGAAATCATAGATTTAGTAAAAAAGCACAGTAAAATACGCGTTGTAGGCACTGGTCATTCATGGTCTGCTTTATGCATGAGTGATGAATTACTTTTAAATTTAGATAACTACAAGCAAATTGTAAACATTGATAAAACGAATAAAACAGCAACAGTTCAAGCTGGTATTAAGTTATGGCAATTAAATGATTTGTTAGATAAAGAAGGTTTAGCACTCACCAATTTGGGCTCTATTGATCAGCAAAGTATTGCAGGTGCTATACAAACTGGCACACACGGAACAGGTATTGGTTTCCAAAATTTAGCGTCTCAGGTTTTATCTTTTACACTCATAAAAGCAGATGGCGAAAAAATCATCTTACACAAAGAAGATGATTTGTTCAATGCAGCCATTATTAGCTTAGGTTGCCTTGGTATAATTTCAGAACTAACCTTGCAAGTAACGGATGCTTATAATTTGCACGATAAAACATACACAAAAAAGTTTACAGATATTATTGATAATATTGATGACTTTATTTATAACAACAATCACTTTAAAATGTGGTGGTTGCCAACTTCAGAAAATGCTATAGTCTTTACCTATAAGCGTACCAATGAAAAAACAAACGACTCTTGGTTCCGACAATTTTTTATGGATAAGATTTTATCTGTAATAGGATTTAGATTATGTGTCTTTTTAGGAAA
Organism: uncultured Saprospirales bacterium; assembly: GCA_938008535.1. GTDB lineage: Bacteria > Bacteroidota > Bacteroidia > Chitinophagales > JADIYW01 > JADJSS01. The sequence continues at coordinate 12,937 of CALLKF010000163.1, forward strand.
TATTTTTCCAAAATTGCGTGTTCCTTTAAACAAATTCTTAACGGCACAAATGGATGGACCATTAGATAGAATTGAGAAAAGTTATAAAGTTTTTGTAGTGCCGGAACCACCATTACATCGTGAAACAGAATGGGCGTTTGATGTAAAAAATGCAAAAGAAATTTTAACTGCGTATAGAAATTTATTTTTATCTGGTGAATTTACGTTCAATTTTATACAGGAAATTAGATTTACAAAAGGTGATAATTTTTGGTTAAGTGAATGCAATGGCAGAGACTCTATTTGGATTGGTGCTTACAACCATGAAGACAAACAATGGAATTCCATTTTACAAGCATTTGAAAAATTTGCAATACAACACAATGGCAGACCTCATTACGGTAAAGAGTTTCATGTTCGCAAAGAATATTTAGCGCAACAATATCCTAAATATGCAGATTTTATTGAACTTCGCAAACAAATGGATCCAACCAATAAATTTGGAAATAAGTTAATGGATGAATTATTTAGTTGATTATTTTACTTCACAAACTACTAACAATTTATCATCCACAAAACCTTCAAGCTTGTCTCCTATTTGTACTGGACCAACGCCTTGTGGTGTGCCTGTATAAATTAAATCGCCTTGTTGCAGTGTAAAGAATTGAGAGATATAACTAATGATTTCATCGAATGAAAAAATCAACATCGTTGTATCACCTTGCTGAACGATTTCATTATTTTTTTTAATAGTAAACGAAATAACTTTATCTTTTTCTAAAGCAATGACATCACCAATAAACGCTGAACCATCGAACCCTTTTGCAATTTCCCAGGGCCAACCTTTTTTCTTTTGTTCTGCTTGAATATCGCGCGCTGTAAAATCAAAACCTAAGGTAAACGCATCGTAATATTTATGCGCGAATTTTTTATCTATTTTCTTTCCGTTCTTACAAACACGCAACACTATTTCGCCTTCGTAATGCACATCTTTAGAAAAATCTGGATAATAAAATGGCTGACCGTTTTTTAGTAAAGCTGTTGGTGGTTTCATAAAAATTACAGGACTTTCCGGAAAATTGAAATGTTTCATTTCCGCAATGTGTTCTCTGTAATTTAAACCGACGCAAAATATTTTCATGTGTTTCGTATTTAGTATTGTGTATTAAGTAGTGCGAACTACGTTAAACGTAATACGCACTACTTAATACTATTTATTATTAAATGTACTCATGGTATTCATTAAACCAGTTGTACAAAATGAATGTATTATTCCAACCGCAACATCGATGCGCAATTTCAATTCGATTTCCTGTTCTGGCTTCCATTTTCCTAACACATAATCTACTTGTTTACCTTTTGGAAAATCGTTTCCGATGCCGAATTTTAAGCGTGGATAGTCTTGTGTCAGTAATTCTTCTTGTATTGATTTTAAACCATTGTGTCCTGCGTCGCTGCCTTTTCCGCGCACTCGCAATTGTCCAAAAGGCAATGCCAAATCATCAACAATCACAAAAATATTTTCTACAGGAATTTTCAATTCATTCATCCAGTATTTGATAGCTTTCCCACTCAAATTCATATAAGTAGTTGGCTTGATAATATGAAATTGTTTTCCTTTAAAAGTCGTTTTACCATAAATAGCCAAACGCGCAATATCAAACGTAACATCAATTTCTTTTGCCAATGCATCTACCACATCAAAGCCAATATTATGACGCGTGTGTTCATATTCTTTACCGATGTTACCTAAGCCTATTATTAAATATTTCGACATTATTTAGTATTAAATTGAGTGGTTTTAATCATATTTAGTAATTCCATATGATCTTCATTTTCCATATACGTAATTATAAAAACAAGTGCATGATTTTTTTGTATTGAACAGTAATAGGTAAGATGAGTTTTATTTATTTCACTATAACAATCCAATTTATCAAACTTAATATCAGATAAAAATATACCATCATTGGCTTCTGTTGATATCATATTAAGATTAGAATTTTCCAATTGCCTCTTTACTTGAAAAAGATAATCTTTACCCGTTTTAGTACTAGAAAACATGGATATTTCTTCTGCCATAATAATCAATGATGGATTAAATGCACCTGTTTTATATCTTGAAATCATGAGTAAAGTATTAGTAGATAAATCCATTTTATCTACTGTACTATTCATTAATTCATCTTTAAACGTTATTACTTCTTTGCCTTTAGTTAAAACAAAATCAATCTGTTTTTTATTTTTTATCGTCCAAGAAGATAAGACCGAAAATTTAAAGCCAAAGTATGGATTAATGTAAATAGTATCTTCCATTCTACCATAATTAATTGGATAATTTTCATTTATGGTTGTATTTGAATTATCAGCATCCGTTAAATCATTATTTTCAAGAATACTTTTCTCTTGAATTGAATTATCTGAATACATAGATGTATTAAACAATAATAGCATTAAGAAAAAAATATCTTTAGTCATCTTATTATATCTTAATTATTAAAAAAGGTCAGTACTTGTATACTGACCTCAAATCTATGAAATTTTTTAAAATGTTTATTGAACAATAATATTTTGTGTACTGATTCCATCTTCGTTTGTCAAGGTAATAAAGTACATACCTTTCGCCACTTCATTCAAAGAGAATCGTTTTACGTTTTCGCCTTGTTGAATGTTTAATTCATCTTTCAATATTTCCTGTCCTGTAACATTATACAGCGTTAAATCATATTTTGCGGATTTAAGAGCCGTAATTTTTATGTCAAAGAAACCATTGTTTGGATTTGGATAAATAGCAAAACTGATGTCTAACTTATTAGTTTTAATTCCGGTAGGCAACGATGCATTATAAGTTGCAGAAAGCTCAGATTCGCAATGTGAAGTCACAATCTTAACTGTGTAAATTCCATTGCTGGTAAATTTATAATGTGGAACACTGGTTATCGCTAATAAAACACCACCTTTAGACCATTCATACGTGGCACCTGCAACAATTACATTGCTAAACAAAGTATCGTGGCTTTGTGAAATACTTGGTGTTGCTGGCAATTGCTCAACTGTCAACGTTAAATTCACGGTGCTATCACATCCTAAAGAAGTTTGCAACACTACTGTATGCAAACCTTCCGTATTGAATGTTTGATTGCCAACAGTTACACTTCCATTCGAACAAATCGTTTGTGCAATGTCTGTTGTTTTTGTTGGATTCACTGTCAACGTTAAATTCACCGTACTATCACAACCTAAAGATGTTTGCAACACTACGGTATGTAAGCCATCCGTATTAAATGTTTGATTGCCAATCGTCACACTTCCATTTGAACAAATGGTTTGTGCAATATTTGTTGTTTTTGTTGGATTCACAGATACTAACAATGAATCTGTTTTCACACAACCTAAATTAGTTACCGTAACAGAATAATACGTATTAACTAAAGGTGATACAGAGATAGTCGTATTTTGAGAACCATTGCTCCATTGACAAGTAGCACCTGGAATATAGTTCGCAGTAATATCAATAGTATCGCCAGCGCAGATAACTGGATTTGTTGGCGTGAAGACAATGACTGGCATTGGATTTACTGTAATACTTTTTGTAAATGCAGCACTTGCCACACCAGCTTTGTAAGCAACAATACTAACCACATAAGTTCCAAATGTATTAAAGGTAGATGCAACAGTTGTTAATGAAATAGAAGTAGATGGTGAACCACCATTGATGCTCCAACGAACAGAATCAACTGGTCCGGTAGAGGTATTGGTGAACGTGATAGAGGTGCCTTCGCAAATAACAGAATCACTTGCAGTAAATTTAGATACTACAGGTGGAATGCCTTGGTTAATCTTTATCCAGCCATTATTCAAATCAAAGAAAACATTTCCATGTCCTTTTACTTTTATTCTTGCAGACGCATTGGCAGTTACAACATCTGGAATTAAAACCGATTCCGTTCCATCATTGGCAACATTGCTTGCTAATAAATAAGGAAACGTTCTAGCACTATCCAGCGATAAATAAATATCTACTGTAGAACAAGAAATTGGTGAAGCAGTCGTATTGGCAACGTCCCAATTAATAGTTTGTGTAGTATTTCCGTTGAAAGACGAAGCCGTAGCAAAACTGGTTACTCTAAATAATGTCGGCGTCACCACAGATTTTAATAACAAATCAGTATTCGGTGCGTTAAATGCGCCGTAACCATTATCATTATCTCTAACAGTACATCTGAATTTAATATTTCGTGCCACTTCAGGCAATACTTCACCTTTGTATTTAATAGAGTTATTAATCAAACTGTCCCAAACTGGAAACACACGCGTGCCGGATGCATTGGGTAAAAACGAACGAAACAAAGGTGCTGTGGTGTTATTGGCAACATTCCAGTTTCCTTGTGGACCCAAATCATATTCTTCCCAACAATAGTTAATTGGTTGGTTATCTGGGTCAGATGCAGATGCAGTTATTTCAAAACTGGTTTTATAAGGTATATTGAAGGTTGCAGCATAATTGTCAACGGTTGGTGGTGTATTCGTATTAGCTGGAATTACTGCACAACTAGTGGAAGAAATGTAAGTATAGATTTCATCAATACTTTTTCTGTGAAAATAATCATCCGAATGTAAAGCAATATCATTCACATCACAGATACCAGCATAACCCATAATGGTCGTTGCACTACCTGGTTCGTATGCGGCATTTCCTGCACGGTTGCCACCACAAGCACCCGTTCCAGCATTAAACGTATGGTTGGCTCCAAACTGATGACCCATTTCATGTGCTACATAATCTATATCAAAACCATCGCCTACTGGTGTTCCGGAACCCGTTACACCATTCGCTTTATCGCCGGTTACACAAATAACACCTAAACCTGCAACACCTCCACCACCAGTGCTAAACACGTGTCCAATATCGTAATTCGCATTGCCAATTCTGGCGTCGCAAACGGTTTGGTTTTGTCCTAACATGGTACCACCATTATTATTAGAAAAGTTATCACTTGTAATAAAAATTAAGGTATCATTATTCGCCACTAAATTCATGTGAATCGATAAATCTTTCTCAAAAACACCATTTACTCTATTCATAGAAGTAACCATGGCAGCTAACACACGCGCTTTGGTTGGGCCTGGACTAGCTACTGCTGCCGAATATTCAATGGTGCATGATAGAGCCAACCGAAATATGCGTCGTTTGCCATCTGGAACAATAAGATTATCACTACCTGTTGATGGATTAGTTCCGATTAAAGCATTCGTATTGGTTGGATTCGCTAATTTCTCTGTTAATGTTTCTGTTTGACAAGGTGCGTATTGAGCAGTTTGTCGAGTATAAAATTTCTTGTAATAGCAATTGTAATAGCTACTATTGATATTGGAATATGGATCGATGAAATACACACCTTCTTTGGCAAACACCATGGCGTGGAAACCAAATTCCGTATAATCTAATTTTGCAGTAACCGAAGCATCCTCCACAGAAATTGCCTGATAGGTTTTTATCATTGGATATTTTGCCGCTAATGCAGGTTCCATACAAACACTTTCAAACACTTTAAAATCTTTCGTTGTTCCATCTGGTGTTGGCAAAGCAAAAATTACAAAGCGACCACTTTCTTCGCTTGGAATGCTTGGCTGCATTTGTTTAAATGCAACATCATCTAACTGAAGGAACGATGTAATTTGCGGAATAATTTTGCGTTCGCCAGAAATTTGAATGTTCTTATTCGTTACTTTTTGCCACATCGAATTTGTTGCAAACGAGTTAAACATCGTGATGCTAAGAATAAAAGATAAAAAATAGTTCATTAGTGTTGATTTTGGTAGTTGCTATTTAGTTGAATTAGAATCTGAAAAGTATGAATACGGCTTCTTGCAGATTTTCGCAAACAAATATAACACTTGATATTCAAATTGTTACTTGATGTGCACCAATTAGATGTTGATAACACAGAAAAGCGCAGGAAAGTAGAAAACGATACTCGCTTTTGTTGGTTTTCAACCAACAAAAGCGATGGAAATTTGTAAAACAAAAAACAGCAAGCAACATTACCAAATAAAAAAGACACCGTATTAAACGATGCCTTTTTTATAACATCATTGGTAAACAATCCATGTCTGCCAAAGTTTATCAATAGCTCAATTCCTTACACACCTTACCGCAAAGCCATCAACTTTATTATAAGTGCTTGTAGCAGCACCTGCTATAGAATTAAACAGAGCACAATACCGTGCATAACCTGTGTGTGCTGGTGTAGAAGACCAGATATAACAATAATTGCCCAAATTGCTATAAGAACCATCATAGTTGCGGAAACCAGACGGAAGAGCTGTAAAGCCGCTACTATTCGTGGCACCAGTATTTGGGCTATTCCACAATATAGTAGCTTTCATCGCGCCACCTGCTACGTAAGGACCACCTAAATAAGTCCTAAGCGTTGTCAGTTCATCATCCGTTGGCACATGCCAGCCAGCAGGTGCCAATTTGCCAGTATTCAATGCATACCAGTTATAAAGCTTGCCGTAGATAGAATCATTCACTGCATTATTATCATAAACTGCATACGCGCCAATGGTGTCAGCCGACCAATCAGCATCACTCAGACCTGTTGGTATTGGAGTGCCATCATTATAGTGCGTGGTTTTTAGGTTAGACTTCATCCAGCACTGAGTGCCTATAGTAATGGTATCATAGATATTGCCATCTGCATCTATAGGTCTTCTTTCTACTGCAATCGGACTGCTTTCTTTTTTACACGAAAAAAGAAGTAAAACAAAAGAAAAAGTAATAAGAGATTTAATTGTCGTTTTCATAAGCGGTAGTTTAAGAATAGAAAACACTTCTATCCTGTTAATTGAAACAAGAGCTCCATTAGAAATTATAAAAGAGAAAAGAAACGAACCTGCAGGAAACACCTTTTAATGATGCTAATTTCCGGATCTTACTAAAGTTTAAATCCTAAAAGAATCAAGGATTAAATGTATCATAGAATTACCACATAATACATGACAATAATCATGTATAAAAAAAATAAGTGAAATAGATTGGCTGATAGTTGTATTAAAAGTTGAATTATGGATGAGAATGATGCAAATCATTAATTTCAAAAAGAATAAGCTGTTTATAATTATGGTTATAGATAAAACATAGCTCCATTTGTGTGACCTCTTTTTAAAGTTAGATAGCTTCTTGCTAGTTCTTTGGTTACAAACCAACGAACTAGGAATGTGCTACAGCAGTTAGTATTCCTTATGCGTATTGATAGGGTTCTTGGGAATAGGCCATCTTTCGTATATTTTCTACAACACGTTTCATATACACAGTCCAGAAAGTTTTAGTAAACAGCCAATTGAACGGATACAACAACGGATTGTCTGAATGCATGGTATAGGTATATTCAATCAAAATTTTATTGGGTACCAGTTCGGTCGTTTTCCATTCACCAACGAACTTAGAGAAACTAAGCAGCCACGATTGAAAATTACCTACTTCTATTTTCCAGTATTGATTTTCGATGCGTTCAATAACAGTATCAGAAGAAGCCCAGCCGCCTTTTTGCACAACGTTTTTTGCTACAAATACCTTTTTGCTAAAGCCAGGTTTTCCCCAGTTTTCGTCTTCGGTGCAATGCGTCACTTTAGGTGTAAAACCAAACCCAGTATGCACTTTCGTAATATCACACAACATAGGAGTTTTAAACGCGCGCTCCAGCGAGCATTCAAAAATGGCGGTAACTTTTGTAGTAGATGTCATCAGCAAAATTAAGAACCATAAAGTTACCATTTTTGTGAGGTTTATCACTCACCTATTATTTTTGATTAGGTGTTTAAAAAGTATTTTTGATGGTTGGTTTAGATGAGGAATAAGTGCAATGATGAATTTTCCTGAATTTAAACGAAACAATATAAAGCCATATTATTTATATCACAATCAATTTTTATATTTCGTAAGAGTAGATAATGAACCGAGTTAAAAGCATTGTTGAATATTGTTGATTTCTGAATAACTTTACACTATGGCAGATGTGCATAGCAAAGAAGTTAGAAGCTACAATATGAGCCGCATAAAAGGTAAAGACACAAAACCTGAAATGCTGGTTCGTAAATTTTTACATGCTAATGGATTCAGATACAGATTACATGTTAAAGACCTGTCGGGAAAACCGGATATTGTTTTACCAAAATACAAAACAGTTATTTTTGTACATGGCTGTTTCTGGAATGCGCATGAAGGATATAAGATCAATAGAATTCCCAAAAACAACCAAGAGTATTGGATTCCCAAAATCACGGGTAATGTAATAAGAGATAAACAGCATACTCTAATATTAAAGAAAATGGGATGGCGTATTTTTTATATTTGGGAATGTGAATTAAAAAATCAAACAATTAAAAAGACATTAACTCAACTAATAAAGAAACTAAGGCTAAATCTTATAGTGATGTAAATAGTAATTTCTTATTTAATAAACTATTTAAGTTAACGCTTAAAATAGTTGAAAGATCTGATTTATACTTTACTTCACTAACATTCTGCGGTATATGTACTTCCTCAATCTTACTTATATCCACTTGTCTATAAAATTGTAAAGAGTCTTTGGCAATGCTAAAGTCAAATTTAATTTTTATTGATTGTTCTAAAGAATTTCCAAGAGTCTTACAAACAATATTGTTTAATTTGACTGTAAGATCAATGTCGTTTTGAATTTTTACAATTATGCTGTCAACTAATTGCTGAATATTTTGTCCATAATTGCTTTGTCTTACAAATATTGAGGCAATTAAAACTTGGCTATTAGTATGTGGATTTAGTTGCTCTGAGGAAAAAACATGTACTCTTTCAAAGTTTGAACTACTTTTTACTTCAATCTTTTCAACACCTGAATTAAAATCAAACTTCTCTTCAGGAATTTGATGCCAATAGTTTAAAAGTACTTTTGGGTCCTTGCTGTTCTCTATTAAAAATAACTCTGTCCAAAGTCCATGAACAGTATTGGTTGGTGTATCTGTTAACGCTCTGAATACTTCAACGAATTTGTTAAGCGAATCAATAACTTGTTGTTGTCTTGGATTTGTCCCTATTGTCTTTACAAGTGTTTCAGCTATTCGCAAAAAATATTCTTTCAAATTTCTGTCAGCGTTTCTGAATGTAATTACAGTAAAAGTTTGCAACTTACTTGTTTCCTTTTCTAAAATTTTACACTCAATGTTTTGTTCAAGTTGTACGTATTTAAGACGAAAATTTTTTAAGCTAAAATCTTTTATTTGTTTCATAATAGACAATAATAATACAGCATTACCCTCAATATCTATTGCAATTCTAAATCCAGGATAATCAGGAATAGCAATAGCATTGAAAACTTTATTATCGTTTTGAGGAATAGAAAGTGTATCGTATAATTCAATTAAATTCATACTTGCCTGATTATGTCTGTTCCAATGTGTTCAGGAATCCAAATTGCCAAACCTGGCACTTGGTTGAGATTTGTATTTCTGATATTGAATAAATGAACTTGAATGCTGAGTAAATTTTCATCTTTTATATTTCTATCACCAGGATAAACTTCTCCTTTTCTAAATACTCCATCTTTTGTTGGTTGCTCTCCTTGAAAGTACTCTTGTATTTCTTGGTTCCTATCAAGTTTACGAGTTCTTCCTGTCCAATTATCAATCGAATTCGCACTCATCAAGTAAATTAAACATTCATCGTCTGGATGTTCTTCAATATATCCTTTCAAAATACCACGTAAACTTGAATAAGTTGCGGAATCACTTTCTCTTGTATAACGTAGCTTATTCAGCAAATGTTCCAAACAATCTTTAATAGTAATTCTTGCAACGAGATGTTTTTGTTCTTCTGTTCGATTTGCGTGCCCAGAATCTTGAGAAAAGTTTTCAGAATTCGATTGCAAGAATACAAACAAAGATTCTCTATTTTTTTCAATAAGTTCTTCTGTGTCGTGTGGTGCATTAATTCTGAACCAATCATTGCCGAAAGTATCTCTGTCTAAGTTGTCATAAATTACATTACGTCTTGTTAAGTTAAGCATTTGGTCTAATACGGCTTCTCTATCCCAATTATTGAGGTGCTTATTATTTAGATCAAACTCCAATAACCTATTTCTAACATCTTCTTCGTGGTCAACAATATAATTATAAGAATCAATTGTAACTTCGTCAAGATAAACCCGGCAAAAGCCTAAATAACTTCTTTTATATCCAAAAAATCTTGCTCGTTGTTGGATGGTATCAACATTTCCTGTTCCAATATTTCTCGGCATATATGTTACCGTTAAACCATTGACGGTAAAACCTCTGTCCATAGATTGCCCACCTACCAAAATCCAAGAATAAGAATCGTTCCAAGGAATTTGTGGTGTTTCTCCATTTCGTGAGTTTACTTCAATAACTTGAGTGTATCGTACAGCGTGAATTAAATTAGTGCCTGTTAATTCTTCAAATGATTGTAAGTTGGAAACTGTTTGCTGAAGTTTATTGTATGATAATTTGAATTCATCTAACAACTCTTGTTTATCTTCGTTTTCATTTCCTGACAAAATTCTTTGCCAACTATTACATGTGTTTCGAATCCAATTTGTAAAATCGCTGTGGTCGCCTTGTAATCTTGAAGGATGAACAAGCATTGTTCTGTTTTTTTGATCTTTATTTATTTTTCCTGCAACCACACCTAGAAAGTAAATACGTAAAGCACTCTTTAAACTTTCTGGAATTTCAAACAATGGATTATTATTTGTAGAAATTTCATTTGCAGGAATTTCTACAATTAAGTTTGGATTATTTCTAAAAAAATCTATTCCGCCTGTATATTCTTGTCCTGGTGTAAGTAAACGAATAAAATTTGGTGAAAGCCTGTCCATTATATTGATGAACAGATTTGCTTGTGGTGTTGCTGTATATTGTAAGAATGTATGATGAGAGAAGATTAAACGTAAAGCATTTATTCTTCTATAAATTGTCGAGACTTGGCTTTCAGTCAAATCCTCAATATCAATTCTTTGCCTTGATGCCCATCTCGCTCTCGTATTTAAACTTGCTTGATCACCTTCATCATCAATTATTAAAGTTGGAACGCCTTGTAAATTCTGATTTTGTAAAATATTTATTAAGTTATTTAAGTGAGCTTGATTTTTCATTACAGTAATTAGCAACGTTCTGCATTCTTCTTTTGGAAATGTATCATCTGCCCATTGTGCTAAAACTGTTTCTATATTTTCATAATCTTGTTGCCTACTTGGGTTTTGAAGCAAAGTCCACTTTCTGTCAAATCGCTTCCCTAGATTTAAATCCTCTGATAGTCTGTCTGTTGTTTGATTTACTAAGTTGGTTGAAACCCCAGCTATTATTATAACAATTTGATAATTGTTATCTCTTGCCAATGCTGTAAGTGTAGTAAACGAAAGAGTTTTGCCACTTTGGACATATCCAATTACAATTCCAGTTTCGTTATTTGTTGGATTGCATGGGTTTCCACAAATTTCCATAATTCGAAGAGTTTCATTCAAAACACGTTCATCATTATCAAATCCTTTTCTGCGTAACAAATCGATTGTTTCTTCACCAACAAATGGCTGCCATTCTCCATTTGAATTCTGATTTTGTATTTCTATAATTTCTGCCATACAATATTATTTTGATAGGTTACTTATTAGTTCGTTAAAATTCCTTCGAACTTCACTTTGGTTTTTGTAACTATCTTTTGCAATGATTTCGGAAAGTCCAAAAGCTGCGGCGATACGAAGTATTGGTTCTATTTTATTTGTGTCTGCTCCAACAAACTCAACCATAAAAGGATGAGTAAGTGAAAGCCTTATTCCAATTTGTCTGATAGGAGAATTAATAACTTTCTCTTTTATGAAACTGTCGCTAACCTCAATCAGTTCTGTTAATGAAGGATCATAAGATAATTCTATCGAAACTTTCCAGTCTGTTTTATTAAAGCGTAAATCAAATTCTCGATGTAAAGTTTGTTCAGTTTTCTTTAGTTCTTCTTTTTCTTTAGATTCGGACACAGCATTTGAATCAATCACATCTGCTACTGCTTGAGGTGCTTTTTTTTCAAAGTCATCAGCTGTTTCATTAAGGGCTTTAACTGCTGCTTTGTATTCCTTTTCAGTCGCTCTTACTCGATAGTTTTCAGCTTGTTGTAAAAGAGGAAACTCTTTAGAATTTATATCATCTTTAAGAAGTTTTAAAAAAATATCCAGGTTTTCATCCCATTGTATACCTTTTTTTGTGAAATTGACACTGAACCCATCTAAATGAAGTTCACCAAATACCCTTTGGTAACGATAACTATTTGGTGCTCCGAAGATAAAATCAGGTCTGAAACCGTTGTCAAAACTTCCTTCAATTACTCTTCCTCTTCTAAATAGAGCAAAACCAGCTTCAGCTGTTGATGCTTTCTCTCTAATTGCAACAAAGCCACGGACACTTAATCCTTCTTCAATAGAAAAGTCTATTTCTTTTTTCCATAAGATAGGTTTCCCTTCAGGTTCATCATATTTCGCAGTATTTAATATCTTAGGTTCTTGGAATATTAATTCTTCGTTGTTTAATGTCAATTTTAATATTCCTTTGCGAATAAATTCTCTATATATACTTCTTAAGTGATCTTTGACTTTACCAATGCCTTTTCTTCTAGGCATTCGGTTTACATTAAACAATTCAACAATCGTATAGTGATGGTTTTTATCACATTGTTTAATTTCTACATCCAATTCCTCCAGTCTATCTTCAAAAATTTTCTTCATGTCGAATGAAACTTTTTTTAATTGTGCTTCACCTACTGCTGTTGTCGTAACACACCATGTATCGGAAAACCAACAAGCTGCTGATTTCATTCCCATTCCAAATTCTGATAAACCTGAATTGTCAATAGGAACTTCAGCTGCTCTAAATGCTCTAGCATAATCATTGACACTAATACCAGCAGCGTTGTCTCTAATGACAATCTTGTTTTCAGATTCATTTATTTCAACTTTAACTTGAAGAATGAATTTATCTCCTCCAATTTCTTTTAAAACTGTTTCGTTTTTTAGATAACTGTCAATTGCATTATCAATAAATTCGGCTAATGCAAACCATGTCTCATATTCTATGTGCTTTAGAATAGAGAGCATTGTTACTTGCGGGCGAATATTTACTTTATTTTGTTGGCTCATAGTTTTTGGACAAGAAATTAAGTGCTAAATGTTTTGAACTAATATTATTCACTTCCTTTTCTTCTATCAAAAGTTGTGATGCAATGAGTTTTACAATTTTTGCATTTACAGCATTTCCTAATGCTTTGAAAGCTGCACTGTCATTTTCAGGCAGTTTTAAACCTTGTAAGGATTGTAATTTCAAACCTTCTTTTCTTGTAATATATCTATTTTCCCAACCAATGATAGGGATTTGGGTATTGGTGCAAACTAAAGAAGGAAAAAAATCGCGCTTTTTTATTCTAATACCTGATGCTCTAAATTGTAAAATGTATTTATTGATTTTTCGTTTATTATCACCAACATTCCATTCTAATTTTTGCCAACTTTGAGAGGGCAATTCTGCAATTTTATTTACAACTTCTTTTATATGGTTTTTATTGTCTTTATAAAATTGCCTGTTCTGTTTAATATATCGTTGTTTCCAATCAGGAAATTCATGATCAACTCTTGCATAGCTTGGTAAATTATATAACTGCTCTTCTTTGGTCAAACCATTTAGTGAGATGCCAAAATTACCTTTGTATTCTCCTAGTTCTTTACTTGAAAGCAAATATGGATAAGTTTCTTCATAAGGATAATTTGCACCAAACTCCATTCCCCAGATTGGAAACCCAGGTATTCTTATTTTTTTTGGTATTGCATCTATCAATTCTTGCCAAAGTTTAATGCAGTCTTGATTCGCTTTTGGAAGTTTTTTAGCATTTAAAGGATTGTGTTCAATAAAATCATCTAACTGTATGATTTCTTTTTTATGTTTGTCAACTTTGTCAAAGCTAAAATGTTTTAGAGCATTTTTACCAAATGCACCAACTATGAAAATTCTTTGTCTATGCTGTGGAATACCAAAATCATGTGGTGAATAATCTTGATGGTCAACTTCATAGTCAAGTCTTTCAAACTCGGCTTTCATTGCTTTCCACGTTTCTTCATTATTATGTTTGGCAATAAAACGAACATTTTCTAAAATAAAAAATTTTGGTCTTCTCACTTCGAGAATTTTTATGATTTCGTCAAATAGGGTTCCTCTTTCGTCCTCTCTTCCAAGTTGTTTTCCTGCTTTGGAAAATGGCTGACAAGGAAAACCTGCACATAAAATATCATGCTTTGGTATGCTATCAATTTCATGTGTAACAATCTTTTTTATATCGCCTTTAGGTTCAATTCCCCAATTCATTTTATACACATCTCGCAAGGTAGTGTCAAGTTCACTTGCAAAAACACATTCATGTCCAAGTTCATGCAATGCTTTATGAAAACCACCAAGACCCGCAAATAAATCAATAAATTTCATTATTATTATCTATATTTTTTTTATAATCCGAAAATACGTCCAATGCATGACAAATCAAAGAAAAAACAAATATATTCTAGCTATACTTTCATAACTGCAAAAATCTCGCTCACGCAAACCCCATGATAACTGTAACCACTTGTTCAATTATTCTTTCTTAACAAATCCACTTGCACAAATAAGCAAAGCTTCCTTATTTTTGGATAGCACATCATCATCAAAATAACCTCATATATGAAAACAAAAATCATTTTATATCTTTTCCTGTGCTTCGCATTCAACCGTGGTATGGCGCAGGACATCAAAGAAAGCAATCAGCGCTTTATTGAAGTGACCGGTAGCGCTGAAATGGAAATACAACCTGACGAAATTCGTTTTCAGATTCGCATCGGTGAATATTTTAAGGAAGAATACGACAAAGGAAAGACCGAAAAAGATTACGTTACTAAAGTGCCGCTTGAAGATATTGAAAAATCACTGCTGAAAGAACTTACAGCCATCGGTATCACCAAAGAACAAATGATCATAAGCGATGTATCATCTGAATCCTATTGGCTGGCGGATGCAAAGATGTTTCGTAAAAGTAAAACGATCGAGATCGTTATCACAGATTTTAAAAAGATGGCTGATATCATTAGCAGTGTCAAAACAAAAGGCATAAAAGACATGGGCATCAGCGAGCTTAAAAATAAAAGGATAACGGAGTACCGCAAAGAAGTGAAGATGCAGGCGATGAAAGCAGCCAAAGAAAAAGCGGACTACCTGCTGCAAAGTGTTGGCGAAAATATCGGTAAGCTGCTTTCCGCTACCGAACTTGACAATACAAACAATTACTTTTGGCAACCGCAAAATGCGCTGAGCAACAGTATCATGCCGTCACAGCAGAGCGGCAGTGAGGACAAAGAGAATATGCGTAAAATAAAACTGAAGTATGAGATACGCGCTCGTTTTGAAATCAAATAAAAAAAAACCTCGCTCACGCGAGGTCAATTATGACACCTTACAAGAAAACTGTAATTCAAAGGTAAAACACAACTCCATAAACCGCCAAACAAATGAGTAAACGGACGTTTTCATTGAGTAAACGGTCAGTGCATTGCTTTCATAGGGTATCTTAACCATGACAAGGCACAAAGAACACAACTTGCTCCAGCATCCATCAAATTGCAGAAAGTAGTCTCGTCTTAGACGAGATCAAATAAAGCAATCACATTGCACGCAATTAAAATCCCATTCATCCTAAAATCCGTTAATCCTGATTCAGACAATAAAGCGCTCACCGCAAAGCCATTTAAGCACCCAATAACGATAACACCACACACCGGATCAACAATTGGTTGCTCCGCATAAATAGTTGGTTACACCGCATAAAGAAGGTGTTGCTCCGTATTACAAATTCATTGCTCCGCATAAAGAAACGGTTACAGCGGATAAAGTCAGTGTTGCACCGCGTAAAGACGTCGTTACACCGCATAAAGAATATGTTGCAACGGACGAAGACCATGTTACACGCAATAAAGAATACGTTACATCGCACAAAGAGCGTGTTGCACCGATTGAAGACGTTGTTGCTCCGCATTAAGACCGCATTACTCCGAATGAAGAGTGCAAAATGTGTGAATGCTCTTACTGCACAATAAATAAGAAGTCTAAACGTTTATATTGTATAAAAATAAACAGGTATGTTAACGCTCAACATCAAGGCGGTCATGAACGCCAGAGAAATCTACAATCACAACGCGTTTTTATGCAATCACGGCTTCAATTATTACACAGCAAGTCGCCTGCTCAACAATAAAGTAAAAAGTATCAGTCACTCACAATTGGAAAAGCTGTGCCTCTTGTTGCATTGCACACCTAACGACCTCTATACTTGGAGTGCAGCCAACGCGAAAATGGTCAACAGCAGCCAACCGCTGCATCAGTTACTTCCAATTGCTGTGAAACCACCAACCAACCAAGTGTACAACAACTTACCACTCCATAAAGTACTAGAATTGCGCAACTCAATAGATGCAGTGGTAAACAACGAACCATCTAATCAAAATACAAGTGTATAAAACGAAAAAGCAGTTTGTCGGAAAGGATGCCAACAAACTGCTTAAACTAGTATCGCTTAATTAAATGCTTCAGATGAATAAAAGTACTTAAGGCACGCGCTTCAAGGTTTACTTATCACCCATTTTAATCGGAGTATCTGGTGTAATATGATAAGCACCATCTATTACTTTAATAGTTCGGTAATCACTGCTTACATTTAAGCGAATCCAACCGTAATGTTTATTGGCACCATCCAGAAAAATAATTGGAATATACACATCGCCAACACCAGCAAAACCTCTGAAACTAGGAGTTGCTTTTACACCTGCAAACACAACATTATACCATTCTGTTTTAGTGGAAAGCAATGCAGGTTGTTGTCCGCTAGCCATATTTTTTAACTTATAGGTAATGAAATAAGTTTGCGTAGAGTCTATATACATGTAAGTATGAAGACCAGAAAGATAACAAACCGAGGTATCGGCTGATTCATTAGATACTGCTAACACTAACAAATCGGTACTACCATCGCCGTTTATATCGATAGAATCTTTTTTAAGATTGCGATCTAACTGAGAAGTCACAGATTTGTTGAATGATTTATAAGTAATGTTAGGGTCGTCTTGCTCATTTTTTTTGCAAGAAAGAATTAAGCCAGAAAGCAGCATAAATGCAGCGATTAGTTTTGTTGAAAGTTGGATATTGTTTTTCATAAAATTATTTTTTGATGTAAAAGTATGTACAACATTCTCAGCTGTCAATATTCAATGAGTATTCGTACAATACAAATTAGAATTCGGTAAAATGCAGGATTTATTTGGAGTTATTGGTTTAGTAAAATAAGGTATTGCCTACTATCCTATCAGCTAAAAAGCTATTGAATGCTAGAGTAAGTTTATCGAAACCATATTGATTTATAGTCAACTGATAAACAATGTAAGGAAGGAAAGTGTGTTTTATGTTATTCTTTAATCAATCGTTTCTTATACGCAATCAACATAAAATAAGTAGTCAATCCGGCAATCAAACCGGCAACTGTTGCAAACGTAATCGCACCTACCGTATATTGGATCACGTTTATTTTGATGGTTTCTAAAGATAGATTTCTGCTAAAGAAAACATAACTCGCGTGTTTACCCATCCAAATGGCACCTACTTTAAAACTCAAATAAATAATCAGCGGTATCATCGGTGGAATGCTGATGTGTGCAAACAAAATGAACAATAATTTATTCAATCGAAAGTAAACCGCTAATGCAATGCCTATCAGCAACTGAAAACCCCAAAGTGGCACAATACCCATAAAAATACCAAACGCCACCGACAAGGATGTAATAGTATTGGAAGTTTCAGAATGTAGCACTTCGTACTTCATTTGTCGGTAAGTTTCTTTTTTAAACCACGGAACAATAAAATTTCTTGGATGAATATAAAGTGCAGCAATCAGCACCAACACCGTATTTAAAATACTGATGCGTGTAAAATCTTTCAACGGCCTGAAATGTGTAATGCGTGTTTCTTTCGGCGCATAATAAACCGTTACCGGAACCGAATCTACCTTAATATATTTCCAAGATGCGCGTACAATCACTTCAATTTCAAACTCAAACTTCTTCGTGAAAAATCGCATATCTTTCATCAACGATATCGGATACAAACGATAGCCGGATTGCGTGTCAGGCACTGTCGTAAACGTTTCGGCCCAAAACCAAAACGTAGAAAACTTGTTACCAAAACTGCTTTTCGTTGGCACAGATGCCTGATCCATGTTGCGCGCGCCAATAACCAACGCTTGTCCTTTCGTTTCCAAATATTCCAGAAACTTTGGCAAGTCTTTTGCAAAATGTTGTCCGTCAGAATCTATGGAAATCGCGTTCTCATAACCCAAATCCAACGCTGCTTTAAAACCGGTACGCAATGCAAATCCTTTTCCTTGATTCACTGCATAACCAACATTCTTTACTTGCGGAAAATTTGCCAATATACTTAAAGTAGAATCTGTTGAACCATCGTTAATGACTAAAATATTAGACGTATATTCCAATACACTTTCTATCACTTGCTTCAACGTCTGTTCATTGTTGTACGTCGGAATCAGCACACATGTTTTCAGGTCAATAAACTTCTGATGGTATTTCAATTCTGACATATCAACTCAAATATACACAGCACTGCTGATTTTTAAAAATACGGTTTCATGTGCGGTGATGGAGCCACTTACTTTAATTGAGTTTTCATCGGTGCTATCAAACTTTAAATGGATGTCGAGTTCCGAATGTTGCTGTGGAATCACCACATTAATAAATTTTACGTTTGCCAAACTTTGCAGTTGTATGTTGCGTTGCGCCTTATCAGAAACAATGTCTTTCACCATTTGCAACATGCAAACACCAGGCACTACTGGTTGTTCCGGAAAGTGGCCTTCAAAAATAGGATGCGCCGCGTTGATCAACACTTTTGTCTGTGTTTGAGTATCGCTGATGGTTTCCTGCGAAAGTATTGAATAAAAAGAATCTCGTAACATTTAACGGTCAATTTGTTTTAACGAAATATCAAAACTAAAGGTATGATATTGAATAAAAATGACATCTGCGATGCCGTTTTTTGTGCCGTCTAAGTTAATACTTATTTTGGGTTTATTCTTATTTGAACTCGTTTCAATATGTTTCAGTTGCGAACAATCATTGAACGCTGAGTAAGTAACAAATTCTTTACCATTCACTAAGCGAAAGGTTTTCAAAGAATCTGTTGCTAACGGTTCATAATTATGAACATTGCCGTAATTCATCAGTATCAATCGAAACACTTTTTGAAGCTGTGTCGTCACTACTTTTTTGTTCAGTTTTTTAATGCAGAACATTACTTTAAAATCGGAATTCGTCAGTTGAAAATCAAAAAACTTGATACCAGTTTCGCTGGTGAATAAAATACGCGTGGTATCATTTCCCATTTTTTTCACTAACAACAAACCACTTAAATGATTGCCAACTACATTCACCTGTGTGTTGTAAATAACGCTTTGAATATTGGGTTTGATTTGCTGTAAACAAGTATTCGCCAACTTAGTCTTGGTGGTTTGCATCGGCATTTTCGGTGAGCACGACGAAATCAAAAACAATACAATCAACAGCTTCAAACATTTTTTAAACCACATAGAAACATAGAATTAATCAGAGAATTTTGTATCTAAAAATAGACAATAAAAAATTAAGCTAAAAGAAAAACATAGTTTTTTATCTATGATAAAACGATTATTAGAACTGTATAATTTTTAAACCACTTAAGGCACAAAGAAAAAAGAGAAACTTAAAGGTAAATATCTGAGATAGTTTCGAACCTTCGGAAGAAAACTTAGCTTTCTTGTTATCTTATATTTTGTAATCTTGTATTAAATCTAAAGTTTCTTACGTGCCTTAAGTGGTTATTTTTAAACTAGATTATATAAGAAAACTTAGCTATCTTCCAAAGGTTCGGAACTAGCTTAAATTTTGTAAACTTCTAAAAAAAACTAAAGTTTCTTATGTGCCTTAAGTGGTTATTTTTAAACTAGCATATATAAGAAAACTTAGCTTTCTTGCAATCTACTATTTTATAATCTTGTATTAAATCTAAAGTTTCTTTGTGCCTTAAGTGGTTATTTATAATCTAGCTTATACTAAGAGAACTTAGCTATCTTCCAAAGGTTCGGAACTAGCTTATATTTTGTAATCTTCTAAAAAACTAAAGTTTCTAATGTGCCTTAAGTGGTTATTTTTAAACTAGCATATATAAGAAAACTTAGCTTTCT
>CALLKF010000164.1 GCA_938008535.1 uncultured Saprospirales bacterium
AGGGGATAGGGGATGCCGTTATCCCCTCATCCCCCAGCCCCTTCTCCCACAGGGGGAGAAGGGGAGGAAGGTGCCGCCGCCTGCTTCCCCAGCCCCTTCTCCCAGCGCGGGAGAAGGGGAGGAAGTTACCCCTCTCCCGGGGCTGGAAGAGGGGCCAGGGGTGAGGGAACAACCGTCGATTCTTGCGGTAAAAAGAGTTTCATCGCGACTGCCCCGATTGCCTTCGTCGCACCTGCGTCGACGCCTGCAGCAACGATGCCACCGGCAATCGGTACGAGCCGTGCAAAGTTCGTTGCGCTGCTGAGTCCCAATTTCGCCAACAGCCGCGCCGCTGCGGATGTCGCCATGCGCTTCGCAACGGCACCCGTAACGCGCGCGATAGCTGCGGCGGTTAAACGTTCACCGAGTTTGATGCCCGCGTCTTTAAGAATGTCGGCCGCCGCAGCCCCGAGCAGGCTCGAATAGACCAAAGTCTTCACTTTGTCTGAATGCACTTCATAACCGCCCATAAAGGCGATCGCTGCGATCATGCGCAGCTGAATATAGATAACACTGGAAATATTCGCCGGTATTGCGATCGATTTCGACGCGCACGTCCGCATCATCGTGGACGCGCTTCTTCGTCGCGGAAGCCAGCGCGAGCTCCAGCGCGCCAAAGACGATGTCCTTGTCGACGTTCTTTTCCCGCGCCAGGGCATCCACCAGCATCAGCATTTCGCGGCTCATACGTTTATCTCCAACAAATCCAGATTCAGACTATTTGTAAACGTAGAACGAATCGATGATTGGATAACAAGATAAATTTTTGCAAAGGTTTCTTGAAATTTAGAAAATCATACTAAAGAGCCACCCCAAATTATGTCTTTTATAATAACATAGTTTTCTGTAACCTTATAAGCAAAAATCCATTTTTTATCAAACACTGCACACCGCAAATTGCGTTTTGATAATTTTTCGTTTTTACAAATCGGATATTTAAGAGGAAAATCAATTAATGTTTGTCCAAAACTGATTAATTTTTCAGCATATCTATATGCAGTTTCAGGCATTTTAATTTCATGCTCAATATAATCAGCTATAGAAAAAATTCTGTTATTAGCTTTTAAAGAAACACGAAGCGTTTTATTTTTCAAACCTTTTCTTTACTTCGTTTCTTAAATTTGTTGACCATTCATCAAATGAAATAGTATCAATTAATTCAGCATCTTCATCTTCTAAAACCTCAACAACAGTATTTGGCAATTTCGTAATTGCTAATAAAAGTTCTTTACCTTCTTTTGTATTTTCATTTACTAAAACGTGCGTCATACTATCAAAATTATAAAATATTTATTGAGATTGCAAACAAAAAAAACCTGCTAAGTTATTGACTCAACAGGTTTAATTTTATAAATCAGGCTAATCATAATAATCAGCTAAATCTGTGTTCTATTTTCCTTTACGTTTACGTTCGTTTTCATCTAAGTAAATTTTACGAATACGAATTGATTTTGGTGTTAATTCAACATATTCATCACCTTGAATGTATTCCAATGCTTCTTCCAAAGAGAATTTTGTTACAGGAATTAATTTTGCTTTGTCATCTGTACCAGACGCACGAACGTTCGTCAATTGTTTTTTGATGGTAACGTTTACTACTAAATCATCTTGACGTGTGTTTTCGCCAATAACCATTCCAGCATAAATTTCATCACCAGATTCTACGAAGAAACGACCTCTGTCTTGTAATTTATCCAATGAATAAGCAATCGCTTCGCCTGTTTCTTTTGAAATCATTGAACCATTGATACGTCCTGGAATTTCACCTTTATATCTATCATATTTTATAAAACGGTGAGCCATTACTGCTTGTCCAGATGTTGCTGTAATCATCTCTGTTCTTAAACCAATTAAACCACGAGAAGGAATTTCAAAATCCATAATGGTTCTGTTTCCTTTTAAGATCATATTCTTCATATCACCTTTACGCTTGGTAATCATTTCAATAGCAGTACCAGCTTTTTCTTCAGGTAAGTCGATGGTTAGTTCTTCTATCGGCTCACATTTGTGTCCGTCAATTTCTTTGAAAATTACTTGTGGTTGTCCAACTTGCAATTCGTAACCTTCGCGACGCATTGTTTCAATTAATACTGACAAATGCAATACACCACGACCAAATACTAAAAATGAATCAGCCGTATCGCCTTGCTCAACACGCAATGCTAAGTTTTTTTCCAATTCTTTATATAAACGATCTTTCAAATGGCGTGATGTTACCAATTTTCCTTCTTTTCCAAAAAATGGTGAATCATTAATGGTAAAAAACATGCTCATCGTTGGCTCATCAATAGAAATAGCAGCCATTGCTTCTGGATTATCGATATCTGAAATAGTGTCGCCAATTTCAAAGCCTTCAATACCAACAATAGCACAAATTTCACCAGCTGGCACTTCTTCAACTTTTATTTTTGCCATACCTTCAAACAACATCAAATCTTTGATACGAGATTTCACAATTTTTCCATCACGTTTGATCAAGGCTACTGGCATATTTGTTTTTAATGAACCACGGAACACACGACCAACAGCAATACGACCAACAAATGAAGAATAATCTAACGATGTGATTTGCATTTGCGCTGGACCTTCAGCTGTTTTAGGTGCTGGAATATGTTCGATAATGCAATCTAATAAATCAACCACATCTGTCTTTGGTTGTTTATAATCTGTGCTCATCCAGCCATTTTTTGCCGAACCGTATATTGTTGGGAAATCTAATTGTTCTTCTGTAGCATCTAATTGAAACATCAAATCAAATACTTTTTCGTGTACTTCGTCTGGTGTGCAGTTTTCTTTATCTACTTTATTGATAACAACAATTGGCTTCAACCCTAATTGTAATGCTTTCTGCAATACGAAACGCGTTTGTGGCATTGGTCCTTCAAACGCATCTACTAATAATAAAACACCGTCAGACATTTTCAAAACGCGCTCTACTTCGCCACCGAAATCCGCGTGACCAGGTGTGTCTATGATGTTGATTTTGTAGTCTTTATATTTAACAGCAGCATTTTTTGCGGTAATCGTGATACCACGTTCACGCTCTAATTCGTTGTTATCTAAAATTAAAACGCCTGTATTTTCGTGCTCTGAGAACGTTTTACATTCCCAAAGTATTTTATCTACTAAAGTTGTTTTTCCGTGATCGACATGCGCAATAATTGCGATATTTCTGATTTTTTGCATAAAATGTTGTTTTATTGGAATTTATATCCAAATTTGGGTGCAAAGGTACGAAGATAGTACTACATAAAAATCTGCTTGAGAATAAGAAAAGATTAAAAGAAGTGTTTATTTAATCTTATTTTGGTGTGGTTAAATGAATTTTGAATGAAATTTTTGATTTGGTTGAGAAATGTAACCACAGCACGTCACTTTTTTATTTTAGTTACGTTTGCCATCGGTTTACTCTGTTTATACATCTACACGTTTGTATTTGGTCCAAAAAAATTAGATTTAAGTCAAATTGGCTTCTTTTCAATAGTTATAGTTTTTGTTGTTCATTTAATTTGGATATTGATAAGCGCAATTCTACATTTTTTAAAGAAAGAATGGAAACCTGCAGTTGCGAAAAGTATTTTCATAATTGCTTATTGCTTTTTAATTTACTTTATTTATGTATTTAGTAACATAGTTTTTTATGGAACTGCTCCAATAAAATGATTCAACATAATTAATAATTTATATATGTGTGACACATTTGTACATATTCCTTCTCAAAAAGATGCGACCATTATTTTTGGAAAGAATAGTGATAGAGAACCCAACGAAGCACAACAAATTGTTCGTTATCCAAGAACTATAAGAACACAAAAAACCTTAAAAGCAACCTTTATTGATATTGAACATCCAACTGAAACCTATGAAGTAATTTTAAGTAAACCTTTCCAAATGTTTGGCGCTGAAATAGGTTGTAATGAATTTGGCGTAGCTATAGGCAACGAAGCAGTGTTTACAAAAATTCCATTTGACAAAAAAAATCCAGGTTTAACTGGAATGGATTTGTTGCGCTTAAGTTTAGAAATTTCTAAAACAGCTGATGAAGCATTGCATCATATCATTTATTATTTAGAAAAATATGGACAAGTCGCTTGCGGTGGTTACGCAGACAAAAATTTTTATTATCATAACAGTTTTATAATTGCAGATAAAAGCGAAGCTTATGTACTAGAAACTGCTGGCAAACATTGGGTATTTGAAAAAGTAAATGGTTATCGTGCCATTTCAAATGGATTGAGTATCGAAGAGAAATACGATGGTATCAGCAAAAATGCAATTGAGTTTGCACAAAAAAAATCATGGATAAAAAAAAACGAAACGTTTAATTTTAAAAAAGCATACAGTCAATGGTTGATGCCAAAACTAGCAGCTTGTGAATTCAGAAGAAACAACAGCGAACAACAAGGAAAAAATTATGCAGACTTTACCATTGAAAATGCCTTTCAGATTTTGCGTTCACATGGAGAACATAACCAACATTTTTTACCTCAAAACAGTAACACAAAATCTATTTGCATGCATGCTGCTGGTTTATTAACACCATCGCAAACCACAGGTTCAATGGTGGTTGAATTGCGCAAAGAAAAACCAGCTTCTGTTTGGTTGACAGGAACATCAGCACCATGTATTAGTTTCTTTAAACCATTTTATTTTGGAAATGATATTTTAGAAGAAACTAATTTTCTAAAACCAACCGCTTTTGCAGATGAATCATATTGGTGG
This sequence comes from uncultured Saprospirales bacterium, assembly GCA_938008535.1. Classification (GTDB taxonomy): domain Bacteria; phylum Bacteroidota; class Bacteroidia; order Chitinophagales; family JADIYW01; genus JADJSS01. Next base: position 4,762 of record CALLKF010000164.1, read on the forward strand.
AAATGGGAAAAACTACATCGTTCTGTTTTAAAAAATTATACAGAAAACACCGCATTCATTAAACTCAAGCAACATGAACTTGAAAAATTCTGGATAAAACAAGACAAGATTTTAATAGATGATAATTGGAATGTAATCAATGCAAAACATGTTTCGTTAAAAGCTTTGAAAGAAAGTATAGAAGTTAGAGATTATGTTTTATCAAAATCTTTTAAGAAATCTACAACTGGATTTTTTTATGACAGATATTGGGCGAAACAAAATAAAAAAGTAAACTTATAATATGGAAACCATACAAACAGATATTGTTATTATTGGTGCAGGATACGCTGGTATTGCAGTAGCAAAACAATTACTCGAAAAAGGTAAAAATTTTGTAGTAGTAGAAGCACGCGATAGGATTGGTGGTCGCACGCATACACAAACGCTAGACTGTGGCGCGACCATTGATGTTGGTGCGCAATGGATTGGGCCAACACAACATCATATTTGGAAATGGGTAAAAGAAACTAATACAGAAACTTATGACACCTATGATTCAGGCAAAAACATCTTATCATGGAAAAATAAAATTTCTACCTACAAAGGCACTATTCCAAAGATTGATCCAATTTCTTTAATTGATTTAGGTTTAGCGATTGAGAAAATAAATAAACTGTGTAAACAAATTCCATTAGAAGCACCTTGGTCGCATCCAAAAGCAAAAGAATACGATGCTATTACATTGCATTCTTGGATAGAAAAAAACATGTTTACTAAAAAAGCAAAACACCTTTTTAATATTGGTGTAGAAACTGTTTTTGCTGCAGAATCACACGAGATATCGTTGCTGCATGCTTTATTTTATTGCCATTCTGGTGATAATATGGAAGCACTAATTTCTATTGCCAATGGTGCGCAACAAACATTGCTAAAAGGTGGAACACATGGTATGTTGCAAAAAGTGGCGCTTCCTATTCAAGATAAAATTTATTTAAACAATCCAGTTCTAAAGATTGTACAAGATGAAAATAGTGTGATGGTTGAAACGGAAAATATAATAGTTAAAGCAAAAAAATGTATTGCAACTTTACCACCAACTTTATTAAGTAGTATCAAATTTCATCCAATATTACCACAGCGAAAAGCTCAGTTAATACAGCGTGTTCCAATGGGTGCTGCCATGAAATGTTTTTGTATTTATGAAACACCATTCTGGCGAAAACTTGGTTTCTCAGGACAAATTGTAAGCGATACATCACCAGTAAAAGTAACCTTTGATTGCACAGATGCATCAACAAATAAAGGTGTGTTGTTGGTTTTTGTGGAAGGCAATAATGCTAGGAATTTTATTGAATTACCAGAAACGGAACGCAAGGAAAAAGTATTATCTGAATTGGTAAAATATTTTGGAAACGAAGCCAAAAACATCCTAGAATACAAAGATAAATGCTGGACAGAAGAAGAATTTAGTCGTGGTTGCTATGCAGGAAATATGCCAACTGGTGTGCTCACTCAATTTGGGAAATCACTACGAGAACCATTTATACATGTTCATTTTGCTGGCACAGAAACAGCCATGCGCTGGAATGGTTACATGGATGGCGCAATTGAAAGTGGTTTTAGAGCAGTCGATGAAGTGTTAAAAACTTTATCTTAATATTCATTTCTTTTTCCATCTAAACTTCTCTAAGTTTATACTGTTATTCTAACTATGTCAGCTAAATCATTACCACCAATTTCGCAAGAAGAAATCACACACATCAACGTATATGGTGCAAAAGAACATAATTTAAAAAACATTGAAGTTCATATTCCAAGAAACCAATTTGTAGTTATCACCGGTTTAAGTGGCAGCGGAAAATCATCGATGGCGTTTGATACCATTTATGCAGAAGGTCAACGTCGTTATATGGAAAGTTTCGGTTCGTATGCGCGGCAATTTCTCGGCAGCATGGAACGACCTGACGTTGAAAAAATCACAGGACTTTCACCCGTAATTTCTATTGAGCAAAAAACCACGAACAGAAATCCAAGAAGTACGGTTGGAACAACTACTGAAATTTATGATTTTTTGCGATTATTGTATGCACGCATCGGTGAAGCTTATTCCTACAATACTGGCGAAAAAATGGTTCGTTTTTCTGAAGAACAAATCATTGATGATATTCTTAAAAAATTTCAAGATAAAAAGATTTCCATTTTAGCACCTTTGGTTCGTGGTCGAAAAGGTCATTATCGCGAATTGTTTGAAGATGTAAGAAAACAAGGTTATTTACGTGTGCGTGTCGACGGCGACACGATGGAAATTCAACCTAAAATGCAAGTAGATCGCTACAAAATTCATGATATCGAAGTAGTGATTGATAGAATTAAGGTAGATAAGAAAGAAGTGCAGCGTTTGCGCGAATCTATTGCAAAAGCATTAAAAGAAGGTAAAGGTTTATTGTTTATTGAAAATTTAGAAAATGGAAAAGTTGCAACGTATAGCAAAACCTTAATGTGCACAAAAACTGGTATTTCTTACGAAGAACCATCGCCAAATACCTTTTCATTTAATTCACCGTATGGTGCTTGTCCGCATTGCAAAGGTCTTGGCGTTATTAAAACTGCAGACTATGAAAAAGTAATTCCAGACGACAGTAAATCCATCATTGAGCAAGGTATCACGCCGCTTGGCGAATATCGCGAAACCTATACGTACAAAATGGTGGAACAAATTTTAAAACAATTTAAGTACACATTGAAAACACCGATTAATCAATTATCTAAAGAATGCTTAGATACTTTGTTATATGGCACGATTGAAAAAATGAAGGTTGAAGCCAAGGAAAACAAAGATAGAAAATCAACCAACACGCATTGGAGTTTAACGTTTGACGGTGTGATGAATCAAATTAACAGATCATTTACAGAAGAAAGTAGCGATGCCATTCGAAATTGGGCACAAAATTATATCAGCGAAATTGATTGCAACGAATGTGGCGGCACACGATTGAAAAAAGATTCTTTGTGGTTTAAATTAGATAATAAAAACATTGCAGAAATTGCGCATTTAGATTTGAATGAATTGCAAGATTGGATAAATCAACTCGATAAAAAATTAACGAAAAATCAGAATATTATTGCCAAAGATATTTTGAAAGAATTGCAAGACAGAATTGGTTTTTTATTGAACGTTGGATTGAATTATTTAAATATCAATCGACCAACGGGTTCATTGTCTGGTGGCGAATCACAGCGCATTCGACTGGCAACGCAAATTGGTTCGCAGCTACAAGGCATCACCTATATTTTAGATGAACCAAGCATCGGTTTGCATCAGCGCGACAACCATCGTTTAATTACTGCATTACGAAACTTAGCAGACATTGGCAACACCGTAATTGTAGTGGAACACGACAAAGACATCATGTTGGCTTCTGATTATATTTTAGATTTTGGCCCACACGCTGGCTTGCATGGTGGTGAAGTAATTGCGCAAGGTGAGCCAAAAGATTTCATCAAACAAAACACCACAACGGCTAAGTATTTGTGCAATAAACTATCGATTGAAATTCCTAAAAAAAGAAGAAAAGGAAATGGCAATTTTATAAAATTAAAAGGTGCTTCTGGTCACAATTTACAACAAGTTAATTTAGAAATTCCTTTAGGTACTTTCACTTGTATTTCTGGTGTTTCTGGTAGCGGTAAATCAACGCTTATTAACGATACGTTGTATCCTATTTTAAATCAACATTTGTATCGTTCGCCATTCAATCCAATGCCGTACAAATCTGTGGAAGGACTTTATTTTATTGATAAAGTCATCGAAATAGATCAGTCGCCGATTGGCAGAACACCACGCAGTAATCCGGCAACCTACATTGGTGTTTTTGATAAAATCAGAGATTTATATGCGAACATTCCAGAAGCAAAAATTCGTGGTTATAAAGTAGGTCGTTTTTCGTTTAATGTAATTGGTGGAAGATGCGAAGAATGTCAAGGTGGTGGCATGAAATTAATTGAAATGAATTTTTTGCCAGACGTATATGTTGAGTGTACAAAATGTTTAGGAAAAAGATACAACCGCGAAACACTCGAAATAAAATACAAAGGAAAAAGCATTTATGATGTATTGGAAATGTCTGTAGAAGATGCGGTGGATTTTTTTGAACATATTCCAACTGTTTACAACAAAATAAAAATGATGTATGATGTTGGTTTAGGTTATATAAAACTCGGACAAGCAGCAACTACATTAAGTGGTGGTGAAGCACAACGTGTAAAACTATCAGAAGAATTAGGCAAGCGCGATACCGGAAAAACGATTTATATTTTAGATGAACCAACAACTGGTTTGCATTTTGAAGACATCAGAGTTTTGTTAGATGTGCTGCAAAAACTGGTGGACAAAGGTAACACGATTGTGGTGATTGAACACAATTTAGATGTGATAAAAGTAGCAGACTATGTGGTTGATTTAGGACCAGAAGGCGGTCGTGGTGGTGGACAAATTGTTGCCACTGGAACACCAGAAGATGTTGCAAAAAATAAAAAAAGTATAACTGGTGAGTTTCTGAAATTGGAGTTGAAGTAGATTGCAGATTTACACATTTTTTTTGTGATTGAATTACTTTAATTTAGTTTATTATCTTTAGTTATACATGAAACTACTTTTCTCTTACATATTGCTTTTTAGTTTTCAATTGCTGATGGCAAATGAGCCACCAAAAGTGGAAGGTATTTGGACTTGCAGTAAGAAAGATTGTAAAGTAGAAATTTATAAAACAGGAAACACATACGAAGCAAAATTGCTTTGGGCTCGAAAAGAATTAGACGAAAATGGGAAACCTAAATTAGATGTAAAAAATCCGGACAAATCGAAAAGAAATTTGCCAATTATTGGAAATAAAACTTTGTGGAATGCTAAGTATAATTCAGCAACACATTATTTTGAAAATGCAACAGCTTACAGAAATGGAAAATACTTTTGTGGAAAATTTAAATTAAATACAGATGGAACATTAACTATCATAGGTTACAATTGTTCCATTAAATTTATTCAATTTTCAGAAACATGGTCAAGAATAAAATGATTGTTTAATTCTATTGCTTCACAAATTTCTGCACAGCAAAAGATTTATCGGTTTCAATCGATATTAAATAAGTTGAATTGCTGAATTGCTGAATTGGAATTTCTATTAAATCATTTAGTGGTGTTGTAATATTAACTTGGTAAACTTCTTTTCCATTTAAATCAAAAATCTTTATGTACTGAATTTTTTCACCAGTATATTTTGAATTCAATTGTATCTGTATATAATCGCTAGCTGGATTTGGAAAAATGCTCACTAAATCTGTCATCACTTTTAAATTATTCACACCAGAAACAATATTGTTATTTTTTATGGTATGTCGAGCAACAATAAAATTATCTTCATCTACAATTTGTAATTGAACAGAATCATTGCCAAAAACTTCCATTTTGCCAAACGCATTTTTGATGTTGTTGTTACCAATTCCTAAACCACCTTTGTTCCATAACCATTTATTCAAATCTAAACCAATTACTTTAAAAACGTTATTAAACTGATAGTACAATTCAGTGGAACTAACGCTTAAGCCACTTGCATTCATTTCTGGTAAACCAGCGTTTGTACCATCATCAATAGCACAACCATGCGTATCGCCACTAATCACAATTACATTTTTTATTGCATTATTTTTGATGTAATTTAAAATTTTTGTTCGTTCATAAGCATACGAACCAAAGTAGTCCGAGAAGCTATATGACAAACGAAAACCAGTGCCAGCATATCCGCCAATATTAAATTGCATGCCTTGTATCAGCAATGGTAATTCTACCAACGGTTGAATATTTTTATTAAAAGGAACACCAGAAATTATAAATTTCCAGGTTGCAGTTGAGTTCTTAAGTGCATTTAAAAACCAATCTAACTGAGGTTGGTTTAACATGGTTTGAGAAGGACTGTTTCCATTAAACGTCCATAAATTTATAGCTGCATTGTATTTTAAATTATTCCATCCACCTGTATTGCAACTGCGTACATCTATCATAAAAAATTCGCAATTGCCAACTTTAAAAGAATGATAATATCCATCGGTATCATTCTGCATCTGGTAGCCAGGAAAGAAATTTTTATATGCTGTTAAGCAATTGGTACGCATTTGCTGCGTACGTGGATATAAATCGAAATAATTAATTAATTTACCGTTTTCGTATCTTACTTGTAGTGCACCACCTTTAAAATATTTAGAGTTGCCCCAAGTATCATCATCATCAGGCATGTAGGCAATTGGCATTTTCTTCAACATATCTTTGCAAATCGGCTCTTCATTTCTGCGTCGCCAACCAAGTTTTACTGCGCTCCAATCTTCTGGATAATCCATTCCAACATATCGCGGAATTTGATAGGATGGATAAGTAAAATCACCAGTATGAATAAATAAGATTGGTTTGTACAACGGCATCACGTCAAACACTTTCATATTGGGTGTTTCCTGACAAGAACCAGTTACAAACGTTAAATGTTCTGCTGTACCAACAACAGGAAATGTTTTGAAATGACCTAATGTGTTTTCTATATTTCCATTAATGCGATAACGAAAATAGTAATCGGTAAAAATTGCTAAGTTTTCTAGAGTAACAATTTTTGATGTATCTAAACTAGCATCGGTAGCTGAATTTATTTGTTGAAAAGAAGCAAATGTTGAATCGGTAGAATATTCTAAACTAAAATTAACGGATGAAGATGTACGAATATAAATTCGCGCACTATTTTCGGTAACACCACCAATCATTGGTCCGTGCGTAATGTTTTGTGCAGAAACAATTTTTGTTAGCAGCAACAAAAATGTGCATTTCCATTTTGATATTAGCATACGTTAATATACATAATCTTTTTAAAAACAGGAAAATAAGAATTTGTATTTTTAGAGAATTAACGCAATAACGTAACTACACCTTTTAAATAAAACGATTCGTTATTATATTTCACACCAGAAACCACATAAATATAACTATCAATTTGACATTCAACACCTTTGTAAGTGCCGTCCCAACCATTGTCTAAATTATCTGTTTCAAACACCAGCGCGCCCCAACGATCGAAGATTTTTAGGTTGTATGTTTTGATACTTTTATTAATCATGTTCAAATTGTCATTGATTCCGTCATTATTAGGCGAAAATGCACTTGGAATAAAAATATCGCAATTCGTAGATATAAAGATGGAATCTCTTTGCAAACAACCACCTTTGTAAACCTCCACTTTTATTGGAGAAATAGTGCCATTAATGATAATCGAATCTTTGTTTACATCACCTGTGCTCCAGAAAACAGAATCAAATGGCACTTTAAAACTTAATACTCTTTGCTCACCTGGACACATAATAATACTATCATCACCTAATTTTATTTTCGGTAATGGTTTCACTTCAAAACTATATTTCAAAGAATCTGCTCCACAACGGTTGGTTGCAGTTAGCTTTAATGTTTGTGTTCCAGCTACAAAATATGAATAAAATGCAGTGTCTTTTGTTTGCGGATTTAGATTATTTAAAGTCCAAACATATTGCGTATTTGTGCCACCAAAAGACAAATTAGCATATTGAGCAGTTTTACCAAAACAAACATCCGTTGGAATTGGATTGATAGCTAATGATACGGTGTCATCCATGTTGATGGTTTTTCTCAACGTATCAAAACAACCAGCATTTGATTTGGTAATTAAGGTGACGTTTTTAGTTCCAAAAACGGAATAAGAATGTGTTGGACTTTTAATAATATCAGTTGTATTGTCGCCAAAATTCCATGTATAATTAGTGACATTTCCAAAGTTAATTGTTGATGTATTATTAAAAAGGATAGGTCTATTCAAACAAAGAAAATCATTGGTAAAATTCAACGTCATGCGTTGAGCAGCAACATTCACAGTATCAATCGCCACACAACCATCAATATAAACGAATACTTTTAGAGGATTAAATGTACCATCATTTATTATGTTTGCAGCAGCTGAACCAGTAGACCATCGAATTGAATCGTATAAACTTGGATTTACAGTAAAAGTTGTGGATTGATTTTTACATAAAACCGTGTCACGTCCTAGCGATACATTTGGTCTCGGACGAATTACAAATGATTTAGTAATTGAATCGGCATAACATCTGTTTTTCACCACTAATTTTACTGGATAAGTTCCAGTTCCTTGAAATGCATAATTTAAATCTTTGGTAGTATGTGTTGTATTTTCGGCAAACCAAGTATAAGTATTATTTACACCACCAGTAGTTAGATTTTGGAAGTTGATTTGATTTCGCTGACATGTAATTAATTCTGTTGATTTGAAATTAACCTGCTGAACGGTGTCCATCGGAAGAATTTTAGTGACCGTATCTTTGCAACCAATATCAGAAGTTGCAATTAACTGCACCGAATAATTAGCAAAAGGCGAAAATGTATGGGTTGGATTCTGTGTATTCAAATCAGATTGTCCATCTCCATAATTCCAATCATATTGAACCAAAGTACCTGAATTTACAGATGATGTATTAACAAACGTAATTGGTTTATTCATACACAAATAGTTATTTGAAAAATTAGGTGTAATGGTTTGTTTTTTAACCAAAACTGTATCTTTTCCAACACAACCATTTTTAAATACTGAAATATAAATTGGCGATTTTGTTCCATCAACAGAAATATTTGACGTGTTTTCAGCCGTACTCCAACGCAACGAATCAAATACACCAATGGCTGTAAGCTGTTTTGTTGATTTATTACAAACCGTAACATCAGTTCCTACATTTACAGTTGGATTTAGATTTATTTTTACGGTTGAATTTAAGGTGTCTTTTCCGCAACGATTGGTAGAAATTAATTGCACTGGAAAAGTACCATTCGTGTTAAATGTTGAAGTCGCAGTATTTCCATTTACTGGTGAACCATTGTTTATAATCCATTGAAAAGCCGTTGGGCTTCCACCTGTTGAAGTATTGGTAAAGGTTACTGGTAATTTTTCACATAAATTTATTGGAGATGTTGTGTAACTTAATCGCACGGTATCATCCATTTTTATTTTCTTTGTGATGGTGTCTTTACAACCAAATGGCGATGTTACAATATGTTGTACATTAAATGAATCGAACCGGTTAAATGTATGTGTTGGACTTTTTAGTGTATCAGTATTTCCATCGCCAAAATTCCAAAAATAATTACTAATGGTTCCTGTAGATGCATCAGTGAAAAGCGTATTTCGTTTATAACACAAATTGGCCGATGTAAAATTGGCGGTTGGCTTAGGATTTACCACAACTGGTTTGGTTATTTTTCCAACGCAACCTTTTGCAGTTGTTGCAGTGAGTTGTACATTATAAGTACCTGGTGTGGTAAATAATTTTGTTGGATTTTTCACATAAGAAGTATCGCCTGGCGACAAAACCCATTTCCAATTATTCACATCATTGTAAGGTGAAGTTGTTGAATCTGTAAATTGAATTAATTGATTTTGGCATCTTGGTACATAAGTAAAATTTGGAACCAAACCTGGATAATAAATTACTTTTATTCGGCTTGTGTCATTACAAGGCTTTCCTTTATTTACTATTAATGTAGCGTAATAAACACCAGTATCTGGATAAGCAAACGTAGGATTTTTTAGAATCGATGTATCATCAGTTCTACTTGGCACACCAAAATCCCAAAAATAGGTAACACCTGATTGATTTAATTCATTGTCAAAACGAACTACCGCACCTTGACAATTACTAAAAGTAGTATCATTCACTTTAATTGCAGAACTATTTGTGTTATCAGTAATTACTAATGGTGCCGCAGATGGAATAGTGCAATTCTCAACATTAAACTGAAAATCACGAATGCTTTTATTAATAACTACACCACCTCTAATTTCTTCGACACAAATTCCAACTACAAACAAACCAAGCGTTCTTGGAATTGCAGTTAACATTCCTGAAGTTGGATTAATGTATAAGATTGAATTTAATCCTAATGGCTTTTGCGATTCATAAAATCCACCGTATATAACACTATCAAATGGTGGTGATGTCGCTTGATAATAAGCACATCCAGGTTGGCTTTGTTGACATACTGTTGGATTGTCTGAATCTAATCCTTGTAATGGTGCACATAAGCTATATCGTAACTGATCGCCATTAGCATCTGTCGCAGACATATCGAAGTCCAATTTCGAATTGTTACATAAAAACAATGGTGGTTGATTAATAAAAATTGGTGAAGAATTACAAGTAATATTTGGTGGAATTGTAATTTGATATGTACTACCTTGATTACTCAAAAGATTTAATACTGCATCATTCCGACAACAACGCTGATATACTAAAATATAACCCGATGTACTTGCTGGCAATGTTAGAATTTTAGTATATACTCCTTTTTGTATTCTTACATCTCTTGGTGGATTTGAAATACATGAATTGGTGTTAGTTGGTAAAATTGTGCTTGCTGGTGAATATATTGGAAATGGATTTGTTTCACCATTGTTTAAATTTACTTTAGCAAATGTTGTCGCATTAAAGACTGTCACCATTGCAGGGTCATCTAGTTGAGCTTGGCCATAGTAATCGTCTCTAAATATAGTTAATGTAATCTCATATTGATTTCCACCTAAACATTTATACGACATTTCACCACCAACTAAATGCGTCGCTTTGCTACTATAACTTAATGCTAAAGCAATAAACAGGAACAATATTTTATAAATTGATTTTTTCACCATTCAAAAATAGCAAAAATTATGCTAACTATTGTTTCTTAAGTATTTATCAGTAAAAAAGTTCATATTTATAACTCTTTCGTAACAAAAATCTTTCAACATAAGACTTATGACTTAAGACTTTTTCTTATCTTCGTCAAACTTTTCCCAAAATGCCAAGAGATTTTTCGATTAAATCCGTACTTATTATAGGTAGCGGACCCATTATTATAGGACAAGCGTGCGAATTCGACTACTCAGGTTCTCAAGCATCACGCTCACTCAGAGAAGAAGGTATAGAAATCTCACTCATCAATTCCAATCCAGCTACCATTATGACAGACAGCGTTACTGCTGATCATGTGTATTTAAAACCATTAACCATACAATCTTTAGAAGAAATTTTACAAGAACGCCAAATTGATGCAGTATTGCCAACAATGGGTGGCCAAACAGCGCTCAATCTATGCAAAGAAGCAGCTGAAATTGGCCTTTGGGAAAAATATAATGTTCGCATTATTGGTGTGGATTTGCAAGTAATTGAAACCACAGAAAACCGCGAAGCATTTCGTAAGTTTTGCGTTGATTTAGGTTTAGGTGTCGCGCCATCTTATGTTGCCAATTCTATATTAGAAGGAAAAGAAGCGGCACAAAAAATTGGTTTTCCTTTAGTAATTCGTCCTTCCTATACGCTTGGTGGTTCTGGTGGTGGTTTTTGCCACAAAGCAGAAGAATTTGAAGTTGCACTTTCTCGTGGCTTACAAGCATCACCAACACATGAAGTTTTAGTAGAAAAAGCAGTTTTAGGTTGGAAAGAATTTGAACTCGAATTGTTGCGTGATAATAATGATAACGTAGTAATTATTTGTACGGTTGAAAACCTCGATCCAATGGGTGTGCATACAGGTGACTCTATCACCGTTGCGCCAGCTATGACTTTATCTGATACAGCGTACCAAGAAATGCGCAACCAAGCACAATTAATGATGCGTGCTTTATGCAATTTTGCAGGTGGTTGCAATGTGCAGTTTGCGCTCAATCCAGAAACCGAAGAATTAATTGTAATTGAAATAAATCCGCGTGTGTCACGTTCATCTGCGTTGGCATCAAAAGCAACTGGTTATCCAATTGCTAAAATTGCTTCGAAATTGGCGATTGGTTATAATTTAGATGAATTACAAAATCAAATTACCAAAACAACATCAGCATTTTTTGAACCAGCTTTAGATTATGTCATCGTAAAAATTCCACGTTGGAATTTCGATAAATTTTATGGCTGTGATGATAAACTCGGATTGCAAATGAAATCGGTTGGTGAAGTAATGGGTATTGGCCGAAATTTTGCCGAAGCTCTGCAAAAAGCATGTCAATCACTTGAAAATAATAAAATTGGTTTAGGTGCTGACGGAAAAGGTTTATCAAAAACACAAGAAATATTAGACAGTTTAGAGCATCCAAGTTGGGATCGTATCTTTAAAATAAAAGATGCGATGGCGCTTGGCGTGCCTGTTCATAGCATCCAAAAATTAACGAGAATAGATAATTGGTTTTTATTGCAAATACAAGACTTAGTAAAACTGGAAAAAGAAATCCAAAAATATTCGTTGCACAATATTTCAAAAGAATTATTATTGAAAGCAAAAGTAAAAGGATATTCTGATGCGCAATTGGCTTATTTATTAGGACGAATTGAAGAAGAACAAGTGTATCAAAAACGATTAGAATTCAACATCAAAAGATGTTATAAAATGGTAGATACTTGTGCTGCAGAATTTGAAGCGAAAACACCTTATTATTACTCAACATTTGATACCGAAAATGAAAGCATCGTTTCTGATAAAAAGAAAGTAATTGTTTTAGGTTCTGGACCCAATCGTATTGGACAAGGTATTGAGTTTGATTATTGCTGCGTGCATGGTTTACTGGCAATTAAAGAAGTTGGCTACGAAGCCATCATGTTGAATTGTAATCCTGAGACGGTTTCTACTGATTTTGATATTGCGAATAAATTGTATTTCGAACCAGTTTTTTGGGAACATTTGCAAGAACTCATCGATCATGAAAAACCAATTGGTGTGATCGTGCAATTAGGTGGTCAGACTGCTTTAAAATTATCTAAAAAATTACACGAAAAAGGCATTCCAATCATTGGTACTTCGTATGACAATATGGACATCGCTGAAGATCGCGGTCGCTTCTCTGATTTGCTAAAAGAATTGGATATTCCCTATCCAGATTATGGCACAGCAACCAGCGCAGAAGAAGCATTAGAAGTAGCAAAAGTGGTTGGCTATCCTGTTTTGGTGCGACCAAGTTATGTGTTAGGTGGACAAAAAATGCGTATTGTTATTAATGATGAAGAATGCGAAATGGCTGTGTTGGATATTATGAAGCATATTCCAGAAAACACAATTTTAATTGACCATTTTTTGGATCGCGCAAAAGAAGCAGAAATTGATGCTATTTACGATGGCGAAACCGTGCAAATTATGGGTGTGATGGAACACATCGAGCCAGCTGGTATTCATAGTGGTGACAGCAACAGCGTGTTGCCACCGTACAGCTTAGGTGCCATCATTATTGAAACAATGAAACACTACACCGAAAAACTATGTAAAGCATTAGAAATTCGTGGTTTAATAAATATTCAGTTTGCCATAAAAGGCGACAAAGTGTATGTGATAGAAGCCAATCCGCGCGCATCGAGAACTACGCCGTTTATTTGCAAAGCATACCAAATTCCTTATTTGAATGTGGCAACCAAAGTAATGCTTGGAACACACAAAATAAAAGATTTTACGTTTAAAGAAAACCTGACCGGTTATGCCATTAAAGAACCTGTTTTCTCTTTCGATAAATTTCCAGGTGTGAATAAAGTGCTGGGTCCTGAAATGAAATCAACTGGTGAAGCGATCTATTTTATTAAAGATTTATTCGATCCTTACTTCAGACAATTGTACAAGGATAAGAGTATGTTCTTGAACAGATAGGATTTATTAATTGGAACTTTTTAACTACAGCATTTGTTCATACAGAATGATTTATTCTAAAAAAATTTAGTATTCCTTTTTACACCTTATCCGTAAAAAACGCATCACCTTTTTCTTTTGAAAATTTATCTTGGTTATAGTCTTGCGATTTGTTTTTGGGAATCGATAAACTTTTCCATTCCTTGGTACTCAGCATTTTTGCTAAAAAAATTAGTTGTCCAACATGATATGGATAATGTGCTAATTGTCGATTGATGGCTTCTAAAACCGTGTGACCTTCATTTCTGATATAGATAGTTTTTTCTAAATCCGTTTCTGTCAAACTATTCATTGCACCGAACAAACAATTCCAACCTTTATTCCAAAATACTAGTAAATCCTGACGATTTGTAATGTTTGCTTCAAATTCTGCGTCTCGGTTGCGCCAGTCTTTTTCACCATCAGTTGTTAAAAAATCAGTCCAGCGCGACAACATATTTCCTGCTATATGCTGCACAATAATTGCAATAGAATTAGAATCTTCACTTGGCTGAAAAAAAAAATTTTCATCAGCAACTTGCGCCATCGCATCATCGCCTAATTTTTTATAATAGGCAAATAATTTTTTGGTTGATGCTAAATATGTCTTTTCCATAATTTAAATTAAATAAAAAAGCGCACTCTAATATTAAGTGCGCTTTAAAATTAAGTTTATTTTTACCTATTTATTCTCTAAAATTTTCACTGTCATTTTAATGTCTTCATTTGGTCGGTCGCTGCCATCGCGTGGTTGCGAAACAATTTGATCAATAATTTCCAAACCAGAAACTACTTCGCCAAAAACCGTATAAGCCATATCTAACATTGGTGTGCCACCTTGTTCCATATAAATTTTCTTTTGTTCATCTGTATAGGAATTTCCAGTTCTAGAAGCCAACATTTGTATTTCTGCTTCTGTATATTTTTTTCCAGCGACAATATAAAACTGTGTACTTGACGATGCTTTTTGCGGATTTCCATCGCGCGCTGCAGCCAAGGCACCTTTTTTGTGGATCAGATTTTTGCTTAATTCAGCAGGCACTTTATACGGCAAGCCACCCATTCCTAAGCGTTGTCCAGCCGCAGCATTTTTAGAATCTGGATCACCACCTTGAATCATAAATTCAGGAATGATGCGATGAAAAAGTGTTCCATCTAAAACGCCATCTTTAATAATTTTAATAAAGTTTGCTTTGTGCAATGGCGTCTCATCGTATAATTTTAATTTGATGTCGCCGAATTTTGTAGTAATCACTACGTACGTTGTTGTATCCATTGGTTGTTTATTTTTTTCCTTTTCTACTGCTTCAGCTATTGCTTTTGCAGCATCATCTACTGCTTGCGTTGCAGCTTGTTGTTCTGTTTTCTTTTTTGATTTTTTACAACATTTCTTTTTCGCATAAATGTTATTATAACTTGCTGTTAGCAATACAAAACAAGTAACAAAAAGTATCAGTTTTTTCATGTGTCTATTTTTTGGTTTGCTAAAATAATTGTTCTTTTTGAAAATAAAGAATAATCATTTTTTTTAGTAACTTTTCTTGTTCCACTAAACTCAATTTTGGTTTTTCGCGATTGTATTCAAAATGTGGCCAGCCATCTTCATCATAATCCAGAAAAATATAATAATTGGCTTGACTTAACAATGTACAAACGCCAACATGAATTAAATCTTGTTTTTGTTCTTTGGTAAACTTTACTTGATGTTTTCCCAACTCACGATGTCCAACTAAAAAAATAATGGTTTGTACATCGGGTTTTTTGTCAAATTTATTTTCTAAAGACGAAAGTACATTTTGCCAATGTTGTTCGTTATATTCAATATCTATCACTGCATTTTCCATGGTGCGAATATAATTTTTACTTACGACTTATTACTTATCACTTACAACTAATTTATCTATCTTTCCAAAAAGGATAACGCTGTTTGTGTTTTTCTAATTCATCTTTCGATAATGTAACAATTTCTATACCGTTTGTGTTTTCTAACAAAGAAAGTTGATTTCCTGCAAAATCAAACACAGCACTGCAACCATCGTGTTCATGGTTGTAAAAATCATTTCCAATTCTATTTACACCAATCGTATAGCATTGATTTTCGATAGCACGTGCCTGCAATAAAATTTTCCAATGATGACTACGTTTCTTCGGCCAGTTGGCAACGTACAATTGAATATCTACATCGTCATTGTTCGCGCACCAAGCTGGAAAACGAATATCGTAACAAATAAATGGTTGGATTTTCCAACCTTTGTAATCAATTACTATTTTTTCATTTCCTTTGGTAAGATATTTATCTTCACCAACCAAACTAAATAAATGATGTTTATTGTAATGATGGATATTTTCATTCGGCTCAACAAATAAGAAACGATTAAAATATTGATTATTTTCTTTGAAAAGAATGCTACCACAAATTGCACAGTTTTTTTCTTTTGCAAGATATTTCATCCAAGCAACAGTTTCGCCATTTATATCTTCTGCCAATGGAGTTTCATCAACACAAAATGCCGTGCTAAACATTTCTGGCAACACAATAATATCTGTTTTCTTTTCAATAGATGAAATGAGATTTTCTAATTTAGAAAGATTTGCCTTTTTATCTTTCCAGATTAAATCAGTTTGAACAAGTGCTATAGAAATTTCGTTTCGCATTTCTTATTTTGATACTATATTTTCCAAATGATGCGTCAAATGTTGCACATAATCTTCTGCTATAAATAAAGTAGTGTTTTTAATAGCTGGATTAATATCAAAACTCATCAAAGCCTCATATTTGTCTGCTGGCATTTTTTCTAAGATAGCAATAATCTGTTTGTTTAGTAAATACCAAAGTTCAACTACATCTTTTTTTTCGCTGTTTTGATAATCATTCATTGCCACCCAATTATCTGGATGGTATCTGACATGAACATTCTCTTCATACTGAACTCTAATAAATCGCTGTATATTATTTTGTGCAGAATCTATCAAATGTCCAAGTTCTTCTTGCTTACTCCATTTATTTAGTGCAGGTTTTTTTGAAAAATTTTCATCATTGGTTTCTTTTAATAATGCATAATATTTAGTAATAGCTGTTTCTAATTCTTGAATTATTTTTTTCATCAGTTTATTTTATAATTTCCAATGCATGCATTGTAATAATTTTCCTATCTTTATTTAATCAAAACAAAAATACAAATGTCAGCTAACAAATATCCACATTTATTATCAGAATTAGATTTAGGTTTTACCAAACTTAAAAACCGAGTGTTGATGGGCTCGATGCATACGAATTTAGAAGAAGAAAAAAATGGTTTTGAAAAACTGGCTGCATTCTATGCAGAACGAGCAAAAGGCGATGTTGGATTAATTGTTACTGGTGGTATGGCACCCAATTGGGAAGGTTGGCTCAAACCTTTTGCTGAAAGAATGACCAATCAATCGCATGTAAAAAAACATAAAATTGTAACCGATGCCGTACATAGCGAAGGCGGAAAAATTGCGATGCAAATATTGCACGCAGGTCGTTATGCTTATCATCCATTAAGTGTAGCACCATCACGCATACAAGCTCCAATCAATCCATTTAAACCTCGTGCACTAACCACTTGGGGCGTTCGTCGCACGATTAATGATTTTGCTGACAGTGCAGCATTGGCTCGTGAAGCTGGTTATGATGGCGTAGAAATTATGGGTTCTGAAGGTTACTTAATCAATCAGTTTATTGTACAACATACCAATAAACGAACAGATGAATATGGAGGCAGCTACGAGAACAGAATTAAATTTCCGTTAGAAATTATTCGCAAAGCAAGAGAAAAAGCAGGCAAAGATTTTATCATCATCTATCGTTTATCGATGTTAGATTTGATTGAAGATGGCAGCAACTGGCAAGAAGTTGTGCAACTCGCTAAAGAAATTGAGAAAGCTGGTGCCACCATCATAAACACTGGTATTGGTTGGCACGAAGCACGCATACCAACTATTGCTACATCAGTGCCGCGCGCTGGTTTTGCTTGGGTTACGCAAAAATTAAAATCAGAAGTATCGATACCTGTTTGTACCTCTAATCGTATCAACATGCCAGAAGTGGCAGAGCAAGTGTTGGCAGATGGTTGTGCTGATATGGTAAGTATGGCGCGTCCATTTTTAGCAGATGAAAATTGGGTGAAAAAAGCCAAAGAAAATCGAGCAGATGAAATCAATACGTGTATTGCTTGCAACCAGGCTTGCTTAGATCATACATTTTCGAATAAAGTATCGAGTTGCTTAGTAAATCCAAGAGCTTGCCACGAAACTGAATTAAATTATATACCAACTTCTACCAAGAAAAAAATTGCAGTCGTAGGTGCTGGACCAGCTGGTTTATCATTTGCAAGTATCGCAGCAGAACGTGGACATGCAGTTACTTTATTTGATGCAGAAAAAGAGATTGGCGGACAATTTAATATGGCGAAAAAAATTCCTGGCAAAGAAGAATTTTATGAGACTTTACGCTATTTCAACAAACAATTAGCATTGCATAAAGTAGACGTTCAGTTGAATAAAAGAGTAACAGCAGATGATTTAAAATCGTTTGATGAAGTAGTAATTGCTACAGGAATTACGCCGCGCAACCTTCAATTGGAAGGCATCAATCATCCAAAGGTTTTATCTTATATTGATGTATTGAAGAATGGTGCCAACGTTGGCAAAAAGGTAGCCGTAATTGGTGCTGGTGGCATTGGGTTTGATGTATCGGAATTTTTAACACAAGCTGGTGAAAGCACCACTTTAGATAAAGCTGAATGGTTGAAAGAATGGGGCATCGATAGCAACAATGAAGTGCGCGGTGGTATTGCTGGTATCAAACAACATATTGAAGCACCAGCACGCGAAGTAGTGATGTTCCAAAGAACTGCTGGAAAAGTAGGTGCCAAATTAGGTAAAACAACTGGCTGGATTCATCGTACCACATTGAAGATGAAAAAAGTGAAAATGATAGATGGTGTTGAATACACAAAAATTGATGACGAAGGTTTGCATTATATAGATAAAACCAAAACACCACAAGTTTTGCCTTGTGATAATGTGGTAATTTGTGCAGGACAAATTTCATTAAAAGAGTTAGAGCAGCCATTAAAAGATATAGGCAAAACCGTTCATGTTATTGGTGGTGCTTTTGAAGCTGGCGAACTGGATGCGAAACGTGCTATTGACCAAGCTGCTAGATTGGCAGCTGTGGTGTAGGTTTTTACAATTACTATTTCTGATTCCAAAGCCATAGGAAAACAGACAGAATATCTAATTTATTCAATCTTAAAAACTGTTAACCAATTCCAATAACTTCTAACTTATTGTTATCTTTACCAATAAGATGAATTTTGTTTTCCCATTCTTTCTGTTTGCACTTTTTGCGTTGGCGATTCCAATTATTATTCATCTTTTTTATTTCAGAAAATACAAAAAAGTTTATTTCTCAGATATTCGTTTCTTGAAACAAGTTCAAGAAGAAAAATCAACTATTGATAAATTGAAGAAACGCTTGATTTTAGCAACACGATTATTGGCGTTGTTATTCTTAATTTTGGCATTCGCGCAACCATTCATCGGTTCTAATAAAAATAAACTCAATCAAGGCAATGCTGCAGTTTGCGTTTACATTGATAATTCTTATTCGATGGGTTTGAAAAAAAGTGGCGAAGCTGGCTTGTCTATTGCAAAAACAAAAGCGAAAGAAATTGCAAACGCATTTAATACTGGTGATAAATTTTCGTTATTGACAAATGATTTGGAAGGCACGCATCAGCGTTGGATGCAAAAACAAGATTTTTTAGATGCGATTGAAAAAATAGAATTGTCACCAAATATTAAAACAATTGACGAGATTTCTAAAAAAGAAGCAACACTTTTTCAATCGTTAAATGTTAAAAATAAATTAGGATTCTTTATTTCGGATTTCCAAAAAAACATGCTCACTAAAAGCGAAGACACCACATTTATAGCTCATTTTTTAAATATACAAAGTGAAGCAAAAAAAAATTTATTTGTAGATTCTTGTTGGTTCGAACAACCTTTATTTACTATGAATACCAATAATAAACTATTGGTTAGAGTAAAAAATGCAGGTAATACCATTGCTGAAAAAATTCGTGTTTCTGTTAAAATAAATGGCATTGTAAAAGCAATTGATGATATAACTATTGAACCGGAAAATTCTGTTATCGATTCATTCAATATTACATCAACGCAAGCTGGTTGGCAAAAAGCAGAAATCACTTTTAACGATTATCCAATTACATTTGATGATCATTTTTATTTTGCTTATAAAGTTGCACAAACCGAAGAAATATTATCGATTGATGATACCGAAACACCCAATAATATTGCATCCATTTTTACAAATGATGCACATTTTAGTTTTGATAAAATCAATAAAGGCCAACTCGATTATTCATCTTTTAAGAATTATTCGCTCATTATTTTAAATCAATTAACAGAAATAAGTTTAGGAATTGCATCGTCATTAAAAGAATATATTGATAATGGCGGAAACGTATATATTATTCCAAGTGTGAATGCAGATGTCAATTCTTATAACTCTTTTTTATCCAATAATAATGCTGGAAGTTTTGGTGCGCTGCAAGTAAAATATGGTGAAGTCACCAAAATAAATTTACAAGAAGAATTATTTAAATCGGTGTTTAATAATGTTCCCAAAAATGTGGAAACGCCAAAAATAAAAAAACTATATCCAATTTTATCAAATACAAATAATAACGAACGCGAAATTTTATCAACGAATATTGGTTCGCCATTGGTTGCCAAATTTGATGCTGGAAATGGTTTTGTGTATGTGCAAGCGGTACCGTTAAGTGCTGATTTTTCTGACATTCAAGCTAATGCTATTTTTGTTCCGATGGTGTATAACAGTGCAGTTTATAAAAAAAATAAACAAGCATTATATTACACCATTGGAAAAGATAATTTGATAGAATTGAAAAACTCAAACACGAACGGTGAAAGTGTGTATAAATTATCGAATGGCAAAAATGAATTTATTCCTGAAAATCGTTCGGTTGGAAACAGTGTGTTGTTGCGTGTAAATAATACATTGGAAAGCGATGGACATTACACTATAAACTCAAATAACACGGAACTCGGCATCGCAGCATTTAATTTTGACAGAACCGAATCTAACTTAAAATTTGCATCAAATGACGAAATCGCAACCACATTTAACAAAAAAAATCAATTGATTCTAGACAATACAAAAGCAAATTTATCAGCAGCAATAAAACAAATAAAAGATGGCGTTTTACTTTGGAAAATTTGCGTAATTTTGTCCTTATTGTTTTTGTTGATTGAAATACTGTTGATACGATTTTGGAAATAAAATATAACCATGAAATACCTTATTAAAAATTCTACTCTTTTAAATCCTGATTCTGAATTGATGAATGGTCAAAAGATAGACTGGTTGATTGAAGATGGTATCATGACATCTGTAACTGAAAACTCATCATTAGCTGATGCAGAAATTTTTGATGCGGCAAATTGCTACTTAGCTGCTGGTTTTTGCGATCTATCTGTCAACATAAATGATCCAGGTTTTGAATATCGTGAAGATATTGAATCTGTCTCTAAGGCAGCAATTGCTGGTGGTTTCACTACAATTTGCGCGGTTGCCAACAATCATCCAATTACGCAAACCAAAGCGCAAGTAGAATACGTTCTCAATAATGCAAAAAATACTGTGATAACTATTTTACCAATTGGTGCAGTTACTGAAAATTTTGACGGCAAAACACCAACCGAAATGTATGATATGCATCATGCTGGTGCTATTGCTTTTTCAGATGTGCCGCACAGTATAAAAGACAGCGGTGTTTTGTTGCGTGCATTGCAATATGTGCAACCGTTTGATGGCTTGATTATTGCATTGCCATTTGATAAAACATTGGTTGGCGATGGACAAGTAAATGAAAGCGAAGTTTCTGTAAAAATGGGTGTGAAAGGCATCACTAATTTATCTGAATTTTCAGTTGTACAACGTGATATTGAATTACTAAAATACGCTGGAGGAAAATTGCATATTGTTGGAATTTCCACAAAAGAAAGTGTAGATTTAATTAGAAAAGCGAAAGCAGAAAAATTAAACATTACTTGTTCGGTTTTTGTGCATCATTTAATTAGCAATGAAAATGATGTGAAAAATTTTGATTCAAACTATAAAGTATTTCCACCATTGAGAACGCTGGAAGACCAACAATCATTGATAGATGCTCTGAAAGATGGAACAATAGATTGTATTTCCACTCAACATACACCATTAAATATCGACGAAAAAAATGTGGAATTTGAAATTGCTGATTTCGGAATGATTGGTTTGCAAACTGCGTTTGGTTTATTAAATAAAAAATTAGAAAACGAAATTTCTAAAGAAAAACTAATCGAATTATTATCAAACAATCCGAGAAAAATAATCAATCAATCAAATCAAAGTTCTGAGTTTATCATTTTGAATTTTGACGAAGAATATATTTACACAGAAAAAGACAATCTTTCCAAATCAAAAAATTCTCCATACTTTAACCAATCATTAAAAGGAAAAGTGAAAGCCGTTTTTGCAAAAGGAAAATTAATTATAAACAACTAAATGAGCAACGAACAACCAACAGAAACAAATCCGCGTGGTGCATTAAGTGGCATTTTAATTACATTAATAGCAGCACTTGTATCTACCTTGTTTTTTGCATCTTTTTTCACCTTAGCATACATCAAACACATGCCTTACGGCAGACCGCAAGCTATGATTTTACAGGTAACAGCCATCGCATTTGCGGTAGTGCTTACTCTCTATTTATCTAGAAAAGTACAAGGCGACAAATTGAGTTACATGCAAGGTTTTTTAGGTGGCTGGATGACGAGTTTAGTATTAGCGTTGTTCGTTTCATCTTTCTACTCTATTTTTTCATCTATCACCAAAACACCAACGATGCCAACTGGTGGATTCGCTATGATTGTGATGTTATATAGCGCAATCGGCATGTTATTTTCGCTAGTATCAGCAATTATCTTTAAAAAAGATTAATTTCTTTTTTCTCAGAATAAATAAAGTTATTTTTGCAGTCGTAAATCGTATATCACAAATTGAACATCAGTATAGTCATACCACTATTTAACGAAGAAGAATCGTTGCCAGAATTATTTACTTGGATTGAAAAAGTGATGACGGAAAATAATTTTACATATGAAGTCATTGCAGTTGATGATGGCAGCAAAGACACTTCGTGGAAAGTGATTAAAGATTTTTCGCAGAAAAATCCAAATATAAAAGGCATACATTTTCAACGCAACTATGGAAAATCTGCAGCGTTGCAAGTTGGTTTCGAAACAGTACAAGGCGATGTAGTGATTACCATGGATGCTGATTTGCAAGATTCGCCAGATGAAATTCCTGATTTATATAAAATGATTTCAGTTGATGGCTTTGATTTGGTTTCTGGCTGGAAGAAAAAACGCTACGATCCACTTTCAAAAACTATTCCAACCAAGTTATTTAATTTTGCAACTCGCAAAGTTTCTGACATAAACAATCTGCATGATTTTAATTGTGGTTTGAAAGCTTATAAAAAAGAAGTGGTAAAAAATATTGAAGTGTATGGTGAAATGCATCGTTATATTCCTGTAATTGCAAAATGGAGTGGCTACGATAAAATCACTGAAAAAGCAGTGCAACATCAGGAACGAAAATACGGAAAAACAAAATTTGGATTAGAGCGATTTGTAAATGGTTTTTTAGATTTAATGAGCATCACTTTTGTCGGAAGATTTGGCAAAAGACCTATGCATTTATTTGGTACACTCGGTATCCTTTCCTTTTTATTAGGCGTTTTTATTCTCATTTATTTAACGATTACAAAAACAGTTTTTGGCGTTGTAGGTATGACAAACAGACCTATTTTTTACCTTGGAATTCTAACCATTATTGTTGGTGCTCAACTTTTTGTAGCTGGCTTTTTAGGCGAACTCATCGCAAGAAATGGTGCTGACAGAAACCATTATAATATTGGCGAAAAGGTCGGATTTTAAGTTAATTATTATCTTTATAAACTATAACCTATACTGCATATCATTTTGATTTGTTTAGTTTAATCACTAATTTAACAGTGCGTTTCTCAAATGTAGCAATTCATAGAAATTGAATTAAAATAATAAAATGTATAATTTAACACAAGAATACGACAAATACACCAAAGAAGATTTTTTAGTATGGAAGTTATTGTATCAGCGACAAAGTGTGTTACTCCAAAACATGGCGTCGAAGGAGTTTATTCACGGAATGGAAGAAATGCATTTTAATGCAGATAAAATTCCAGATTTTAATCACGTAAATAAAGTATTGGCAAATACTACAGGCTGGCAAATTGAAGTAGTACCTGGTTTAATTCCAGATAAAGATTTTTTTGAATTGTTAGCTAATAAAAAGTTTCCATCTTCTACTTGGTTGCGTAAATTAGAGAACTTAGATTATTTAGAAGAACCTGATATGTTTCATGATTGTTTTGCGCACATGCCATTATTAAGCGAACAATTTTTTGTAGATTATTTGCAAGAGATTTCCAAAATAGCATTAAAACATATTGATGATGCATTAGCTATAGAATTGATTGGTCGAGTGTATTGGTTTACAGTAGAATTTGGTTTGATACAACAGGAAAATGGCATGCGTATTTATGGAGCAGGCATTTTATCTTCAAGTGGTGAAAGTATTTTTAGTGTTGGTGATAAATCCAATCGATTGCCGTTTAATGTGAAGGACATGATGGAAAAGCATTACTATAAAGATCATTTCCAGGACAGATATTATGTGATTAATAGTTACAAAGAATTATTTGATGCGATTCCGGAAATTGAAAGTTTATTAGAACACGCATTAAAATCAATACCACACGAAAAAAATATTTATGCAACACCATTGGATATAAATTTGTAGAAATAGCATCACAGAGAACTCTAAGAACACACAAAGTTTTACAGAGTTTTTTATAAAAACGCTGTTATCTCTGTGATTTTCTCTGAGTAACTCAGTGATACCAAAAAGATACAGTAAATGAAAAAGCAAACACTCAAACAAATAAAATCAAGTGTAAGAAAGAAGCAAATTAAAGATGGTTTTTTTGATGGAAGATTTGCACCTAAAACACAACCTAATAAAAAGAAAGTGCAGAATAAAAGACAATGTCGGTTAAAAATTTCACTTGAATAAAAAATAATATCATAGCATGCTCGAAGGAAAACACAGAGAAAATAAATAATTTTATAAAAATAAAAACGCTGTGGCCTCAGTGAAAACTCAGAGTTTTCTGTGATAAAAAAATAAAACGAAAAATGAAAACAATCATACCCAAAGAAACAGGTTTAAAAGAAATATCTAATTTTTTTACATCGGCAATTGTACCGCGACCAGTTGCCTTTGTGAGTACGATAGATGAAAACGGAACACCGAATTTGAGTCCGTTTTCTTTCTTTAATATTTTTAGTTCCAATCCACCAATTCTTATTTTTTCACCAGCAAAAAGTGCATTAACTGGCAAACAAAAAGATA
Source organism: uncultured Saprospirales bacterium (assembly GCA_938008535.1). Taxonomy (GTDB): domain Bacteria; phylum Bacteroidota; class Bacteroidia; order Chitinophagales; family JADIYW01; genus JADJSS01. Next base: position 30,060 of record CALLKF010000164.1, read on the forward strand.
CTTACTATAATGTAAAAACCAATGCAGAATGCGTGATTCACATAGCAAACTATGCTATGGTAGAACAATTATCAGTAACCAGCGGTGCTTATCCATCTGGTGTAAATGAGTTTATAAAAGGTGGTTTTACGGAAGAAAAATCTACTTTAGTAAAACCACCACGTATAAAAGAAGCGCCTATTGCATTTGAGTGCAAAGTGAATCAAATTATAGAATTAGGTGACACAGGTGGTTCTGGAAATTTAGTGATTTGCAAAATTGTACTGATTCACGTAGATGAAAATTTATTAGATGCTAACGGAAATGTGATTGCAGAAAAACTAGATCCTATTGCACGTTTAGGTTATAACAATTATGTGCGATTCACGAAAGACGATATTTTTGAAACGCCAAAACCATTGAAAGCCTTTGGCGTTGGCGTTGATGCCATTCCACAATGGATAAGAGAGGAAAAAATTTTAGATGGAAATGAATTAGGAAAATTAGCCAGCATTGCAGAAATTCCAAACAAAGAAGAAATTAAAGACGATAGCGAATTAGTAGAATTAATTTCCGATTATAAAGATCAAAGCATCAACGAGCTCAAAAGATTATTGAGTGAAAATAAAATTAAAGAAGCTTGGTTGGTGTTGTTGAATGTGAAGTGAAAATATTTCAATTTTTTATTTTAACTTTAATACATGGAACAATTAGTAATAGATATTGAATCTAATGATGATGCACAATTAATAAAAGAACTGCTTAAACGATTTAAAAAAGTAGAAGTGAAAAGTTTTGCTTCTGATATTAATGAAAAAGAAATGCAGTTTAGAATACAACAAGGTATTAAAGATGCAGATTTTGGAAATGTGAAAGATTGGAATACAGTAAAGACAGAATTGGCAACTAAAATTGTACAATATAAATAAATGTTTAAAATTATAGTTACTGAAAATACGGAACAATCATTAAATGAAATTATTGATTTCTATTTTACAGAACACACCATAGACAGAACACAAAAAGTATTAGATAGTATAGATGAAGCATTTATAAAAATTGCGAAATCACCTTTTCATTTTCCAATATGTTTTGATGTCAGAGCACCACAGGAAAATATTCGACAATTTATTTTACACGATACTTTTAAAATTATCTATAGAATTCAACCTGATAGAATTGAGATAATTGAAATTTTTCATGGAAGAAGAAATCCTGAAATTATAAAAGAAGTTGATTAAGTTATTTCATCACTACATACATTTGCCACGCGCCAAATCCAACACACCAGATATTGATAAATGCATTTAGGATGCCATCGATAATGCCAACATTATACATTCCATTTAAAATGTTGAAACTAAAATCACACAAACCTAAAAACAGCATCGCACCAGCAGCCACTAAGGTGTAATCTTTCCATTTAATATTGTTTCTATTGAAGTAAGCTATCAATAAAACAATACATAAAAAACTATCAGGCAACGGAAAGCTATGTTCGAACTTACTATAATAGCTTGGATAATTTGGATTCTCAAAACCAAAAGTAAAAAACGCTGTCCAGAATAAAATTAATCCAATAGCAGTTAACAGTTGTAGAGTATAGGTTGTTTTGAATTGCATTTATTTTTGCTGTACTTTTTTAATACTCAAGTTCATAATAAAATCTACTAAACCAGGAAAAAACCGTTTTAAAATTAATGACATTTTTCCATCAAATCCTGGAATTATCATTTTTTTATTTTTTTGAATGCCTTTTAAAACAGCATTTGCAACAAATTCTGGTTGTAATAATTTGGCATTTCCTGCAATTGCTTTTGTTTCTGCTGGCTTCGTTATATTTTCTGCTTCTAGTCCAGGTGTATCTGTATCTGGTGGACATAAAACAGATACGGAAATGTTATAACGTTTTAGCTCTTGACGAAGTGCGTCAGAAAAACCAATGATACCAAATTTTGTCATACAATAATCGGTATAACCGAAAACACCAATAAAACCTGCTACAGACGATGTATTCATAATATAACCACCTTTCTGTTTCATGTGAGGCAATATATTATAAACGGAATTCCAGGTAGAATATAAATTCGTTTTAATTAACTTATCAAAACTTTCAAACGTAATATTTTCAAAATAATCTGGTTGTGCAATACCAACGCAATTGATTAAAATATCAGGAATGCCATTTTCTAAAATTGCTTTTTCAAAAACCGTTTTAACATCATTATTATCTGAAGTATCAACGCTGTAATAATATACTTTCTGCGATTGATTTTTTTGAACAGATTTTATTTCATCGACTGCACTTTCTAGTTTATTTATGGTTCTGGCAAAAATAACTACATTGCTACCTTCTATAGCCAATGCTTTGGCAACTGCTAAGCCAATACCAGTAGAACCACCAGTAATAAATGCTGTTTTGTTTTGATAAAAACTCATGCTATTTTTGTTTAAGCTTAGTAAAATCGAGGGTTTTCATCCATTCCATCGTTTTTGCAAAACCTTCTTTATACGTAACCTTTGGAGTCCAATCTAACTCTCTTTTTGCTTTATCAATGGAAAATCGCAAGCGTGAACCTAAATTTTTTACAGTGTATGTTGTGAGCAATGGTCTATCTTTTTGATTAACTAATTTCCCAAAAAATTCCATAACTACAGCAACACTATATGCCAACCAATATGGAATTCTCATTTTCACTTCTTTTGCGTTTATTGATTTTGCCAAGCTATTGGTAAATTCTTCCAATGTTGTATGTTCTCCATCGTGTATCAGGTAGCCGTTACCAATAGCACGTATATCTTCAGCAATTAACATCAATAAATCAACTAAGTTTTCAATGTAGGTTGGCCAAACAATCGCATTTTTGCGCATAAAAACCATTTCTTTTTTCAGAACTGCATCTGCTAAATGTGGCACAAATGTTTTGTCGCCAGGTCCGAAAATCCAGCATGGATACACCATAGTTACTGGTAAGTTTTTTTCTTTATAATATTTCCAGGCAATTTCTTCAGCTATTAATTTTGTATCAGGATAAGGTTCATTCCATGGTGTAAGTGGAAAAGTTTCATCCATCACTACATCTTCACGCAATCCAAAAACATCATTTGTACTTATTTTCACAAACCTTGATACGTTGGCTTCGCTTGCTGCGCGACAAACATTTTCGGTTCCATTTATCATCACCTGTTCAAATATCTCACGCTTGCCCCAATCTGAAACAAAAGCAGCACAATGAAAAACAATGTCAATATCATCTGTTAGTCCTTTTTTTACTTCTTCGTAATTTCTAATATCACCATAAATAATTTCGACATTTTTGTTTTGCAAATTTTTAATTTCAGGATCGTTAGGTAATACAAATGCTCGTACAACATTTTCTTTTTGCAGATTCGCATTTACTAAATGTGTACCCAAAAATCCTGTTGCTCCAGTAATAAAAACTTTTGTCGGCATATTTTCTATATTTAGCAAAAAAGAGTATGCTGTTTAAAACCAAGTAAATATAAAAAAACAAAAAAATTAGTTAATACAATTTTATTTTGTTTTTTTCATCTCTTCCAACATTTGTATAATCTTATCTAGTTTTTCCGTTTCAATTAAATTAAGTTGTTTCTGTAAAGCTTCGATTTCTAATTTTGCATCTAGGTTTGTTTGGTAATCAGCTTGTGCTTGTGCTCTGTCTCTATCGCTTTGTCGGTTCTGAGCCATCATAATTATTGGTGCAGCATAAGCAGCTTGTGTAGAAAATAATAAATTCAGCAAGATAAATGGATATGGATCCCATTTTTGAATAAATCCTAAAACATTCAAACCCATCCAAATTATTACAAAAACTGTTTGTATAATTATAAATCGCCATGAACCCATGCCAGTTGCTACGGAATCTGCAAGACGTTGACCAAATGAAGACACTTCAATGTGTTCTTCGTGCCAGTTTTTATTTTTTTTTGCCATTTTTATTTTATTAATTGTTGTAATTCTTTTGTGGTTACTGTAAGTAAACCGCAAGGTGCTAATCTTTTAGTAAGCTCTCTCCAATTTTGATCTTTTGCATAAATTTTTTGTAACAAAACTGCAGCTTCGCTAACTCTTTTATTATTTGCTAATGTTATAGCTGTCCAATATTGCATTTCCAAATTAGAAGGAAGCAATTTCATTGCTGATTTATATGCTTCCATAGCAGCTTTAAAGTCATTTTTTTCAGCAAACAAATCACCTTGATTCATGAATTCATACGCTCTGAATGTTTTTAATAATCGTTCCAGTTCTTTAATCGGTTCTTTATGGTCATCCACACGCAAATCTATTAAACGGTCTTCCCATGAATTGCCATTGCTACGCGGACGAACTACTATTAATGATGCAGATTGTTTGCCACGAATATCACCACCAGCTTTTTGCGCAGCTTTCATTACTTCTATTATTCTTTCAGCCAAAGGTTTTCCAGCATTTTCCAGCCAAGACTTTTCCATTGCAGGTACAACTTTATCAGTCAGCATCATATTTGCTTGCACAGAAAAATTTTGTCCGTTTTTATGATCTGCAAATTGAATACATTTTTGTCCGGTATGTGTTACTACATTTCCAAATGTATCAATAATTGCAACTTGTCGAACCTCTTTTCCAGCATCATCTGCTAATAAAATATTCAATGCTTCCTGAGGCGTTTTTCCTTGTTTTAATAATTCTAAACCACGAACACCAAACGAAACATTTACAAACGATTGTGTAGCTACAGCACCAACACCAGCTTGTGCCCATGAAACAACAGTACCAACGCTAAACCAATGCGATTGAACGCCAACTGCAATTTCGCCAGTTTTTTCATCGCGTGCAACAATTGAAAATGTATGTGCAAATGGTTCTTTACTGAATAATTGTCTAGACATGATATTGTTAATTAGACAAAACGATATAAAAATAAACAACAGACGTTTCATAAAGTCAGATTTTTATTAAAGATAGGCAGATTCTGTTATATCTTTCCTCTTAAACCTAACTCTATCAATTCCATTTTTTGTGGTTTGCCATTTTCTATTTCAAACCGTAAAATAGTTTTCATTTTATGAAAGCCATGCACACCTGCAGCACCTGGATTGATATGCAGTAAATTAAATTTCTCATCACGCATAATTTTTAAAATATGCGAATGACCACAAACTAAAATATTTGGCTTTTCCTGTTTAATAATTTCGCGCACACGCTGATTATATACGCCAACTGCGCCTGCGATATGTGTAATAAATATTTTACAATTTTCTACTTCAAAAATTAAATCTTCCGGAAATTCTGAACGCAATTCGTGTCCGTCAATATTGCCATAAACAGCGCGTAATGGTTTGAAATTTTTTAATTGATCCGTAACTGTATTTATACCAATATCACCAGCATGCCAGATCTCATCAACATCCTTAAAATAGTCAAACACTTGTTTGTCTAAATAACTGTGTGTGTCAGAAATGATGCCTATTCGTGTCATTAATTTTTTATCAATTTAGAATAGAAAAAGATTGCTGTAGCACAAAATAAAATAACGATGCACCAAAGCATATTAAAGCCAAAATGTTGTGCCACAGCGGAACCTAAGAACGAACCAGAACTCTGTGCAATTGCCCATGTCATTGTCCAAATGCCAGCATATTGACCGCGATTGGTTTCGTCGGCTCTTGTCATCCAAAAAGAAACTAAAACAGAAAACGCGAAAATTTCGCTCAGTGTAATAAATGTCATGCTTATAAAAGCAACTAAGAAATTTACTTTAAAAATAACCAAAATTGCATACGCGATAATATGCAATGAAACACCAAAAATAACGGCTTTGCGTTTGCTACAGTTTCTTTCTAAATAATACACCAAAGACATTTCAATCAATACAATTAAAATTCCGTTCCACATCATCAATATACCAATTGATCGCTCTGATAGCAACACTTCATTTTTAAAATAGGTGGTAAGATTAGATAGCATTTGAAAAAAACTCATGATATAGAGCAATGAAACCAGCACAAATGAAATGAAAACTTTGTCTTTGTGTGCTGACACTTTTACTAGTACATTTTCAAGTTTATTTACTGCATCTTTTACTATGACAGGTGGCAACAATAAATAAATTAACAGCGCAGCAATCATGTTAGTGATGCCGTCAATCCAAAATAAATATTGGTAAGAATAGCTTGCTATTAAACCACCTAAACCGCCACCGACAGCCCAGCCTAAATTGAATGATAAACGCATTAATGAAAATGAACGCATGCGGTTTTCTTCCGTGCTGTATTTTGCCATAGCTGCTGAATTTGCAGGTCGAAAGGCTTCGTTGATCGATCCTAAAATAAAAACACAGATTGAAATAGAATAATAAGTGCGCAGTTGTCCAAGAACAATAAAAATGCAGCCACCTAAAATTAGTGTTGCTAATTGAACTTTATAAAAACCAATTTTGTCTGTAAGTTTTCCGCCAAGCAAACTTCCGAAAATGGCACCGATTCCAAAAAATGCGATCACGCTGCCAGCTTGCGTTAATGTGCAGCCAATTTGTGATGTTAAGTAGATCATTAAAAATGCACCAACCATTGTGCCGCATCGGTTCACTAAATTTACAAAAGCAAGCAGCCAGATTTCTTTGGACAAACCTTTGTACGTATTAATATAATATTTGGCAGCATTTTCAATCATGTGTTTGTAAAAATAGATAATAGCAAACTAAAAAGAGATGGAATTATTTTATGGCTTCATCAATAAAGCTGATGATCGCTTTAATTTCTTTTGGCTGAAACCATGTGTAATCTTTGTTTTTATTAAAAAAAGTAAGTTGACGTTTGGCGTATTGACGTGTATGCAGTTTGATCAATTCAACGGCTTCATTCAAAGTTGTTTTGTCATCTATAAAATCAAATAATTCCTTGTAGCCAACAGTTTGCAGCGCATTGTGAGCTCTGTAGTTATAAACTGATTTTGCTTCTTCCAGAAAGCCTTGACGCATCATTTCATCAACGCGTGTATTGATATTGTGATGCAATTGGTCTTTAGATAAATTTATACCGATTTTTATTGGCGTAAAATTTCGATGGACATCATTTTTTCTTTTGAAATAAGAAAATTTTTGCTGTGTGCCAATGCAAACTTCCAGCGCACGAATTACTCGTTGCGGATTTTGTATATCTATCGAATGATACGTTTCTTCGTCTAATTCTTTTAGTTTTTGTTGTAATGGTTCGATGCCAAAATCCTTATAATTTTGATTTAATTCTTCACGTATTTTTTCATCAATTGTTGGAATTTCATCGAAACCATTTAATATTGCATTGATATAAAAACCGGTGCCACCACAAAGTACGAGTACGTTTTTTGTTTTAAATAAATCATCTAATAACGCAATCACTTCTCGCTCATATTCACCTGCTGAGAAATATTCGTCAATGCTTTTGTTTGCAATAAAATGATGTTTGACTTCATTTAATTCGTCAACACTTGGCCGCGCAACACCAATATTTAATTCTTTAAAGATTTGTCGTGAATCTGCAGAAATAATTTCCGTATCAAAATGTTTTGCAATTTGAATAGCAACAGAAGTTTTACCAACGGCTGTTGGTCCTGCGATGATGATTAGAAATTTAGGATTTGAGATTTCTGATTTGAGATTCATTTTATTTGCTATTTATCAATCGTCAAATTCAATTCTTTGCCTTTTTGTATCATCAGCTCAAATGCTTCGTCGTAATCATTTTTTATCACACCATCTAAAATGGAATCTTTAATAAAATCTTTAATCGTTCCGACTTCGCGTGATGGTTTAATATTAAACGTTTGCATAATAATTTCGCCGGTAATTGGTGGCTGCCAGTTGCGAATATGATCGCGTGCTTCAACTTCTTTTATTTTCTGTTGCACTAACACTAAATTGGCTTTGTAGCGCTTTACTTTTGTTTCATTTTTAGAAGTGATATCAGCATCGCACAACATCAACAAACTTTCCAGGTCATCGCCTGCATCAAACAAAATACGACGAATAGCTGAATCGGTAATGTTTTCTTTAGTTAATGAAATTGGACGCAAATGCAACATCACCATTTTTTGCACGAATCGCATTTTTTCGTCTAACGGCAATTTAAATCGTGCAAAAATTTTCGGTGTCCATTTGGCACCAACTACTTCGTGTCCGTGAAACGTCCAGCCGTGACCTTCTTCAAACCGTTGCGTTGCAGGTTTTGCTATGTCATGTAAAATTGCAGACCAGCGCAGCCAGAGATCATTCGTGTTTTGTGATAAATTGTCAAGTACTTGTAACGTGTGATAAAAATTATCTTTGTGACCTAAATTATCTTTGATTGAAACACCATGCAGTTTCACCATTTCAGGAAAAAACTGGTGCAGTAACTTTGTATCGAACAATAATTTGAAACCAGCAGAAGGTGTTTTTGATAAGATGATTTTATTCAATTCATCCGTTATTCTTTCTTGCGAAATTATTTTTAATCTATCAGCCAATGGCTCAATATGCTGATACGTATTTTCTTCAATAGTAAAATTTAATTGTGCTGCAAAACGCACTGCACGCATCATACGCAACGGATCATCGTCGAATGTAATTTTAGGATCTAATGGTGTGCGAATGATACCATTTTTCAAATCTTCTAAACCATTGAACGCATCAATAACTTCACCAAATTTATTTTTTGATAAATGAATAGCTAACGCGTTAATAGTAAAATCTCGTCTTGAAATATCATCTTCCAAAGTGCCATCTTCTACAATTGGTTTGCGTGAATCACGTTGATAGGATTCTTTACGCGCGCCAACAAATTCCAGTTCTATATCGTGTAGTTTTATTTGTGCTGTTCCAAAGTTTTTGAAGTAAGCAACATACGGTTTTGGCTGGATTTTTTCTGCAATTTTTTTCGCTAATTCAATGCCTGAGCCAACACAAACGATATCTATATCTTTACAATCACGATTTAAAATTTTGTCACGCACGAAACCACCAACAGCATACGCATCGATGTTTAATTCATCGGCACTTTGCGCTACAAGTTGCAGTAATTCATTTTCTCTTTCTGTAAAATTCAAAGTCATTTGAACGCAAAGATAAGATTAGTAATGAGTAGAAAGTAGTAAGTAGAAAGAAAGTTATCGCAAATATTCGATTGAATTGTCTGTGTTTATTCTTATGAGTTTAGATGGTTGTTTGTAAGTAGATGTATCATGTCTTCTTTCTACAATAAAATCCACTTTATCTTTTATTTCAGATGAAATTTGTCCAAATTCTAATGGCGTTTTTTCACCGGAAATATTGGCTGATGTGCTGATGATTGGCTTGCCAAATTCACGAATTAATTGCTGACAGAATTTGTGTTTTACTAAACGTATAGCAACCGTATTGTCTTCGTTAATTACATTTTTTGCCAAGCCTAAAGGATTTGGATAAATGATAGTTGTAGGAACTTTTAAAGAAAAAATCAGCGACTCAATTTCATTGGTTATGTTTACATGCTTTTCTAATGTTTCGATGGAATCTACTAAAACAATCAAACTTTTTTCTTTTGGTCGTTGTTTGATTTCAAAAATTTTATCGACAGCATCTGCGTTGCTTGCATCGCACCCAAGACCCCAAATGGTATCAGTTGGATACAATAAAATATTGCCTTCTATCAAGTGGTTGATACAGCGAATTAAATGACTGTCTAATTTAACTTTCATAGAAAATACAAAACCATTTACGCAAGACTTTTATAAACACGCATCATTTTTTCCGTCATTTTTTCCGGATTGAATTTTTGAACTTGATGAATTGATTTTTGTTTGATCTCGGCTGCTAATTCTAAATTGTAATAAATAAAATTGATGGCTGCCGAAATTTCTTCCACATTCATCGGATCAACAAAGATGCAAGCATCACCGCCAACTTCAGGCATAGATGAAATGTTGCTGGTGATGACCGGTTTGCCGCAGCGCAAAGCTTCCAAAATGGGCAACCCAAATCCTTCGTACAAACTCGGATACACTAAGCCTTGCGACATATGATAAATGATCGGCAATTCGTACCAAGGCAAATCTTTCAGAAAAAAAACACGACCTTCCAAGCCATTTTCATAGATAAAATTTTCTGAATTCTGATAATCGTCACCACCATTTGAAATCGCAACCAAATGCTTGTCGGAATTTTCCGGTAATGTCATCGCTTTTAAGATGTTGATGAAATTTTTTCGCTTATTCAACGCACCAACAAACAATACAAAATCGCGCGGCAAGCCATATCGCGCAAAATATTCATCCTTTAAAACATAATTACATTCGTACTCATATTCTTTATTCCATGTTGGATAAACCACATGAATTTTTTCTTCAGGAACTTTAAATAATTCCATCAAGTCTTGCTTTGTTTGCTCACTAACTGCAATAATGGCATCAGCAATATGACATGCTTTTTTTGTTTTATACGCATACATTTGACGGTCAATAAATGGAAATGTTTTTGGTAATTTTTGAAAGATAACGTCATGAATCGTTACCACTTTTTTCATTGGTTGTGGTAAGTCAGGCACTTCAGCACTCAAGCCATGATAGATATTAATTCCATGTTTAAAGATATCTTCTTCAACGCCTTTAAACCGCCAAAGATCAGCACTGAACGCGTCAGAAATTACAGTTCGGTCAACGTATTCTTTGTATTTGTACGGACTGTCTTCAAAATATTTTTGATGAACAAAAATCTTGTATTCTTCATTTGGGAAAAACTGTAATAATCGATTAAACAGTGTTCGCGAATAATTTCCTAAACCTGTTTTATTATCGTATAAACGTTTTCCGTCGAAACCTATAGTTAATGGCATTGTTCTTACTACTTTATTTTCATACTATACAGACAAATCAAAATCTCTCAATGCATCATTTAAAGAAGTCTTGGTATCGGTGCTTTCTTTTCTTTTTCCGATAATTAATGCGCATGGCACCTGGTAAATTCCTGCAGGAAATTGTTTTGGAATGGTTCCTGGAATGACTACACTTCTTGCAGGCACCACTCCACGATATTCTTTTGGCTCGCTACCTGAAACATCAATGATTTTTGTGGACATAGTTAAAACTACGTTTGCACCTAATACAGCTTCTTGTTCTACTCGAACACCTTCTACAACAATGCATCTTGAGCCAATAAAACAATCATCTTCTATAATAACAGGTGCAGCTTGCACTGGTTCAAGAACGCCGCCAATACCAACGCCACCACTTAGATGAACATTTTTGCCAATCTGCGCACAACTGCCAACTGTTGCCCAAGTATCTACCATTGTTCCGCTATCAACATATGCACCAATATTTACATAAGATGGCATCATAATAACACCTTTAGCTAAAAATGCACCGCGACGAGCAATTGCGTGTGGAACCACACGAACACCTAATGCAGCATAATTTCTTTTCAATGGAATTTTGTCGTGAAATTCAAATGGGCCAACTTCAATTGTTTCCATTTTTTGTGTTGGAAAATAAAGAATCACCGCTTTTTTGATCCAGTCGTTAACATGCCAGTCGTTATTTATTTTTTCAGCTACACGCAATTTCCCTAAGTCTAATTGCGTTATTACTTCGTTGATAGCATCTAAAGTGGCAGCATCTTGTAATAAAGTTCTGTCATTCCACGCTTTTTCTATAATTTGTTTAATATCGTCCATAAAAATTCCGAAATTTGTCGTCAAAATTAAATATTTAAAGTTATGAAACTGATTAAAAATAAATTAAATGTGTACTTAAAGCTGTTGATACTATTTTTTGTGTTCATAAGTATCACATCTTGTAATAATAAAAAGAAAGTAGAAGTAAAAAATAAAGAAGGAATTGTGGTGGAAAGTTATTTTGTTGACAAAAAAAATCCGTCTGAAAAAATAGGTGTTTATAATAGATATTATGATGATGGAAAAATTGTAGAAGTAGCCAATTATAAAAATGGAAAATTAAATGGTGTACGAACGCTTTATCATCCAAATGGAAATAAAATGCAAGAAGAAAATTATATAGATGATAAATTAGAAGGAAAAGTGACTTCTTATTTTGAAGATGGATCGCTGCAACAGGAAGCTGTTTATAAAGATAATTCAGGAAATGGTGTTTGGAAAAATTACTTTAAAGATCAAAAAAATGTAGTGAAAGAAGAGGTTACAATTGTGGAAAATAAAATAAACGGTGCTTTTAAAGAATTTTATCCAAATGGAAAATTACATGCGACAGGCAAAAAAATAGAAGTAAATGAAGGACCAGACGCATTTGATACATATGATGGAAAAGTAGAAGTGTATGATTCTACTGGAACGCTGGAAAAAATACTTACCTTTGAAAACGGCAAACAAATTGCAAAAGAGGAAAAAAAATAAAATGCGAAAATCAATCAAACTTATACTTGCAACACTTTTGTTTGTTGCATGTAATTCTACAACTAAAAATTTAGGTAATAGTTTTGTACCAAAAAATCCAGTTTCAGTGCATACTGTAATTGAAAGATTAAAAACAGAAACTGCTTTTTCAGATGTGCAAATTGAAGGAAAAATTGTAAAAAGCTGCACCAGTGAAGGTTGTTGGTTTACCATAAAAGACGATTCTACAGGAAATGAAGTGCTATTTGATGTAAAAGATAAAAAATTTAGAGTACCTACAAATAGTCCTGAGAAACAAGTAGTTGTTTTGGCAGATGCACAAAATGACAGTACTTCTGAACAAAAATTTATATTATCTGTTAAAGGTCTGATGTTTAAATAAGCGTTAATAGAGCAAAAAATAAAATAAATTCTTGTCTATTCACTAAAATAAATTATCTTTGCACTCGCTTTTGTAAAAAAGCAATGATTCCGTAGCTCAGCTGGTAGAGCAATACACTTTTAATGTATGGGTCCTGGGTTCGAATCCCAGCGGGATCACAGGTGCCAAACCCAAACGCTTGCATATCAGAGGATTGCAGGCGTTTTTTATTTTAGTTTAGTCTAAAATAAAAAAAACTGTTTAGGATTCTCTAAACAGTTTTTTATTTAATTATGTACCTCTATTTTAAGACAACATAATCTAAATTACAATTTCATTTTTAAAATGGTAAATCATCATCAATTTGCGTCGCTGGTACATCTTCTACTTTTGGTGCAGGTGCTGATTGTTGGTAGCTATTAGCAGATGAATCGTTGTTATTGCTTGGAGTTGAATTATTGACATTGTTAATTCTCCATGCTTTTACATCAGTATACCATCTTTCGTTGTATTCTCTGCTTTCAATATCAAATTCAACAGAAATATCATTTCCAACTATAAAATTATTATTAGTTACAAGGTCGCCCCACATGCTCACGCATACTTTTTTGGGATATTTACCACTATTAATTTCAATCACCACTTCTTGCTTCTTCCATGGTCCATTTTTACCTTCACCAGTTTGCAAAGGATTTACTTTAAAAATTTTTCCGCTTAATTCCATTATAATATTTTTTACAAAGATAAACGTTGGTCCACACAAATAAAAATAGCTTTTATAAACTTATTCTAATTTACTTAATCGTATGTTAATATTTCTTTTGAATTTTGGTCTTCAAATTGATGTTCTTTTCAAAAAATGAGTAATTTTAAAGAATGGATACTTCAATATTAAAGTTTGTTTCAGCAAATGGATTGCAACTTTTCAGCGATCATAAAATAATTTTAAGCTTGGTAATGGGTTTAGGTTTAAGTGCTTGTTGCGGATTTAGGGTTTTTGTGCCATTACTAGCAGCAAGTATTGCCACAAAAATGGGTGTTTTACATTTAGGTGATGGTTTTCAATGGATGAGTTCAACAACTGCATTAGTTTGCTTTGGCGCTGCCACAATTTTTGAAATTGCTGGTTATTATATTCCATTTGTAGATAATATTTTAGATACTGTTACTACACCAGCATCTGTAATTGCTGGCACTTTACTAACTGCATCTGCTATTATTCCAGATTTAGATCCGATGTTAAAATGGGGTTTGGGTATCATTGTTGGTGGTGGTAGCGCAGGCATTATTCAAGCAGGAACTGCATTAACTCGTGCCACTTCAACTGCTACTACTGCTGGTGTTGCCAACCCAGTTGTGGCTACTATAGAACATATTTTGGCAATTACTGGTAGTATCTTTAGTATTGTTATTCCATTTATTATCGCTGGAATTGTGTGTATTCTAATTTTATTAGCATTGTTTTTTGTGATTCGATATTTCAAAAAACATATTCCAACAACTGAAGCATTGACTACATCATAAATAAAAGTATGGTATATAATCCAAAAGCGATAGAGTTTTCTATCGCTTTTTTGTTTTCAGAAACTTGTATCTTTGATTTTTATACATTGAATGAACGCATCAACACAAAATACTGTCAACTTCATTTCTAAACTTACACTAAAAAGAGTTTGGAATATGGGATTGGTTTATCTTTCATTTTATCTTACAAAACTCCTAAAAAAACCGATTCAACTCGGAATGCCGTTTTCTATTTCGTTCGAGCCAACAACTTCGTGCAATTTGCGGTGTCCGGAATGTCCAAGTGGTTTGCGTTCGTTTACGCGCGAAACAGGTATGCTGGAACAAGATTTCTTCCAAAAAACGATAGATGAAATTGCTGATAAATTAATTTACCTAACTTTTTATTTTCAAGGTGAACCCTATTTACATAAGAATTTTTTGGATATGGTTTCTTATGCGAGAAAAAAGAAAATCTATACATCTACCTCTACAAACGCTCACTATTTGACAGATGCGATGTCGAAAAAAACAATAGAATCTGGTTTAGATAGATTGATTATTTCAATTGACGGCACAACACAAGAAACGTATCAAAGTTATCGTGTTGGTGGACAATTATCAAAAGTAATTGAAGGTGCAAAAAACATTGTGAAATGGAAAAAAGAACTGAACGCAAAAACTCCATATATCATTTTTCAATTTTTAGTAGTAAAGCCAAATGAACATCAAATTGATGACTTAAAATTATTGGCGAAAGAAATTGGCGTTGATGAAGTCATCTTAAAAACTGCTCAAGTGTATGATTATAAATATGGCAACGAATTAATTCCTGAAAACGAACAATATTCTCGTTATAAAAAAAACAATGATGGTACTTATTCTATTAAAAATAGTTTAGAAAATAATTGCTGGAAATTGTGGCATAGTTGTGTAATTACTTGGGATGGCAAGGTGGTTCCGTGTTGTTTTGATAAAGATGCGCAATATCAATTAGGCGATTTGCAAACACATTCGTTTTCTACTATTTGGAACAATGATTTGTATAAAGATTTCAGAGTAAAATTAGTAAAAGGTCGAAAAGAAATTGATATCTGCACCAATTGCAGCGAAGGTTGCGAAGTGAACTTAAGCGCTGATTAATCAAGTTTTTACGCTGAATCAATTTCAGAACTTTTACTCAACTAACTAACAATCATATTCCTTACTTCGCCGAAACCAATTTGTTTGTCGCCATTTTTGCAAACTGCACTTAGTATAGCTGTGTCTCCATCTTGTAAAAAGGTTCGTTGTTCATCACCAATATTTATTGGTTCTTTGCCGTTCCAGGTTAATTCTAACAAACTACCAAAACTTGATTTTTCTTTACCTGAAATGGTGCCTGTTCCTAATAAATCACCTACTCGCAAATTACAGCCATTAACGGTGTGATGCGCTACTTGTTGTTCCATTGTCCAATATAAATATTTTGAATTGGTAACAGCTACAGTTGCTTTATTTTGTTTAGCAGTTTCAATTTCAAATGAAATTTCTATATCAAAATTTAATCTTTTTTCTTCTTGCAAATATGGCAATACTTGTTGTGATTGTGTTGGTGCATCGGTAGTGAATTGTTTTAATGCTTCCATGGTTACAATCCAAGGTGAAATAGCCGTGGCAAAGTTTTTACCTAAGAATGGACCTAATGGTTGATATTCCCAACGTTGTATATCACGTGCTGAAAAATCGTTTAATAACACACAACCAAATACATGTTCAAGCGCATTTTTGATATCGATTGGTTCGCCTAAATTATTAGATTTTCCAATAATAAAGCCTAATTCTATTTCTATATCCAACGATTTTGATTCGCTGAAAATAACGTCTTCTCCTTTTAGAATTTGTCCGTTTGGTCTATTAATATTTTGCTTAGTGGTGATAATAGAAGAACTTCTTCCGTGGTATGCAATTGGCATGTGTTTCCAGTTGGGCAATAATGGATCCATGGTTGGACGAAACATTTTCCCAACATTAGATGCATGTTCTTCTGATGAATAAAAATCTGTGTAATCGCCAATATTTAAAGGTACATACATAATGGCTTCACTTTGTTGAAATAAGAATTGCGCATGATTTTTTGTAAAAAAATCGGATTCTTCATTAATCAATTCTTGAATTATTTTTCTAACATACATCCAAACATCTTTCCCAAGTGCAATAAAATCATTTAATGAAGATTGATTGAAAACATTGGAGTGAATTTTATTTTCAAAGAAACTTAATTCATACAATACTGATAAGTCTATAATTTGATTGCCAATAGCAATGCCTGCGCGTTTATGCTTTGTCGGTGTTGAAAAAATTCCATACGGTAAATTATGTATTGAAAAATGTGAGTCTGAGTCGATTTGAATATTCATATTGTTTATTTTTTTGCAAAAAAGATTAAGTATGCAAGTTTTTACTTGCTTAAGTTTTCTTTAATTTTTTTAGTGATTCGTTCGATGTGGTGAATGTCTTTTTCAGTTAGACTGTTCCATCCTTTTTTCCTGAATTCGACAACAACTGGTAAAAGTTTCTGAATTAGTAGTTTTCCTTTTTTACTCAATGATATATTGAATTTCCGTCTGTCTTCTTTACATTCTTCACGAGTAATCAAATCTTTCTTTACTAGTAATTCGATGATGCGTGTTATAGTCGGTGCATCTTTAGCGCAATTTTCACATAAATCGACCTGATTTTGTGT
The DNA here is from genome assembly GCA_938008535.1 of uncultured Saprospirales bacterium. Lineage (GTDB taxonomy): Bacteria > Bacteroidota > Bacteroidia > Chitinophagales > JADIYW01 > JADJSS01. The sequence continues at coordinate 46,991 of CALLKF010000164.1, forward strand.
GCTATGTTGATGCAACTCCAACAACACAACCCATTGGTCAACAGTGATATCTACATCGTGTTCGTTAAACTTGCGTTGCAAAGCCAGCTTTATTTTTTTGGCTGTTGATTCTAAGGTAAATCCGTAATTAAAGTCCATATTAGTCGTAAGTTGTAAGTCCTGAGTTGTGAGCAAATCTTAAGACTTTCTGCTCACAACTTACGACTATAAAGTTCCTCTTTTTTCTTGTTCTCTTTCAATAGATTCAAATAATGCTTTGAAATTTCCTGCTCCAAAACCTTTCGCACCCATTCTTTGTATGATTTCAAAAAACAAGGTTGGTCGGTCTTCCACAGGTTTGGTGAAAATCTGCAATAGATAACCATCTTCATCAGCATCTACTAGTATAGCCAGCTTTTCTAACACAGCAATATCTTCTTTCATAATGCTCATATGTTCGCCTAAGCGCGCTGGAATTTCTTCGTAATAGGCATGTGGTGGTGCGCTTAAAAACTCAACACCACGTGCACGCAATTGTGTTACCGTTGAAATAATATCATCGGTAGCGACTGCAATGTGTTGCACGCCTGAACCTTCATAAAAATCTAGATATTCCTCAATTTGTGATTTCTTTTTACCTTCTGCTGGCTCATTAATTGGAAATTTAATTCTACCATTTCCATTGCTCATTACTTTACTCATCAGTGCAGAATATTCGGTATGAATTTGTTTATCATCAAACGATAAAAAGTTTACAAAACCCATTACATCTTCGTACCATTTTACCCAAATATTCATTTCATTCCAGCCAACATTGCCTACCATGTGGTCAATAAATTTTAATCCAACAGACGTTGGATTATAATCAGATTTCCAAGGTTGATAGCCAGGTAAAAATGTACCAGTATAATTTTTGCGTTCTACAAAAATATGCACGGTATCGCTATACGTATAAATTCCAGAACGCACTACTTCACCAAACTCATCTTTTTCTAAGGTTGGCTGCATGAACGGTTTAGCACCACGCTTGGTGGTTTCTTCAAATGATTTGGCAGCATCATCTACCCAAAGTGCTATGACTTTTACACCATCACCGTGTTTGGCTAAATGTGTATTTAATGGTGAATCTGAAGTTAATGGTGTGGTAAGTACTAGTCTAATTTTATCTTGTTTCAGCACATAAGATGCTTTGTCGCGAACACCAGTTTCCAAACCTGCGTATGCTAAGGATTGAAAGCCGAATGCTGTTTTATAAAAATGTGCAGCTTGCTTTGCATTTCCTACATAAAACTCGACATAATCGGTTCCTAATAACGGTAAAAAATCTTGTGCACCATCGAAGATTTTTTCGAGTCCGTATTCTACATTTTTAATTTCTGTTGACATATATTTTAATTTGATAATTAGCTAATTTTGAAATGATTTAAACATTTCCATAAATATTTTTTATTTTATCATTTTCTACTTCAATAATAAATTCATGTTCAACATCTGATTCAAATTGGTATGATACCTTATATGAATTGCTATCAATTTCAATCTCTTGTGGAATATAAATACATGCAAGATTATACTTGTTTAATATCTTTTTAATTTTTAAAGGATTTGGAAATAATTCTTCAAAATCATTCTTAGATAATTTATTGCTATTATAATTAGCTCCTTCTATATAATAAGGGTATGCTTTTTTGTAGTCATTATACAAAGCAATCTTAATAGTATCATTTAATTTTGAAACTATATATAGTGTATTTTTCAGTTTTTCTTTTTGCTTTTCTGTTGGTTTTATTTGAATAGAATCTAAGTCATAAAAAACAGAAATTGAATCATTTTTGAAATAGATTTGTTCAACAAAAAAATTTCTTTTTTTAATATTTTTATTATTGCTATTTGAAGTAAATGAACAAGCAACTATTGATATAAGTATCAAAACTAAGAAAGAATATTTTATTTTAATTTTCATTATCAAATTCGCTAATTACCAAATTATCTCATTACTCAACCCAGCTTTTATAATATTTTCCATCGTCAATTTTCATCGCTTCTTCTGTTACCATTAATGGTCTAAAAGTATCTATCATTACGGCTAATTCCTGTGTTTCTTTTTGTCCGATGCTGCGTTCCATAGCACCAGGTGCCGGTCCGTGCGGAATACCTTTTGGATGCAGTGTTATATGGCCTTGTTCGATATTGTTTCTGCTCATAAAATCACCATCCACATAATACAATAATTCATCACTATCTATATTACTATGGTTATAAGGCGCTGGTATTGCCTGCGGATGATAATCATACAACCTTGGTACAAATGAGCAAACCACTAATGCGTTGGTTTCAAATGTTTGATGTACTGGTGGTGGTTGATGCACACGACCTGTTATTGGCTCAAAATTATGAATGCTAAATCCAAACGGAAAATTATAGCCATCCCAACCAACTACATCAAACGGATGCGTTGCATACACGAACTCGTGCAGCACGTTTTGTTTTTTTATTTTGATAATAAAATCGCCTTTCTCATCGTGTGTTTCTAATTGAGTTGGCAACTTTAAATCGCGTTCGCAAAATGGTGCATGTTCTAATAATTGACCAGATGAACTTTTATATCGTTTAGGTGTGTGAATAGGCGCAAAAGATTCCATAAATAATAATCGGTTATCTTCTGTGTTAAATTCTATTTGATAAATCATACCACGCGGAATGATGAGATAATCGCCGTACTCAAATGGAATATTTCCCATAAATGTGCGCAAAGTTCCAGTGCCTCTGTGAATGAAAATCATTTCATCTGCATCAGCATTTTTATAGAAATAAGTAGTTAAAGATTTGCGTGGTGCAGCCAACCCTATAGTACAATCGTTGTTTACAAAAAGTGTTTTTCTGCTGTCTAAAAAATCATTTTCTGTCAGAATATTAAATCCTTTTAACAGCAATGATTTTATATTTTTCTCAACAGCAATCCTTGGCGTAACATCTTTAGAAGATAAGATTTCTTTTACCTGTGTTGGTCGATGTATATGATACAACAGCGACGAATGGCTATGAAAACCTTCGGTGCCGAACAATTGTTCGTAGTGGTGTTTGCCATTTTCTGACTGAAAAACAACATGTCGTTTTTGAGGGAATTTTCCGATTTTGTGATAGATTGGCATATTTTTAATTTAATAATTGAAATAATATAGCAATGTAACAATGCTTAAAGGTTATAATATTTCTGCATCTCATTATTACATTTTAAATTACTTCATTGTTACGTTAACTTAGTTCTTCAATAGCAATTTGCAATGCATTTCTTGAAATAAATCGGTTGTTACTATCTTTTTGATGTACTTTTTCTAATGCTTTATAAATCACTTTCGATACATCTTGAAAAATAGCGTCATCTGTAATTTTTACATTTTTTCCCATTAAAAAAGCAAACACACGAGCCATACCGCAATTTGCAATAAAATCTGGTATCACGGCTAAATTCTCATCTGCTTTATTTAAAATTTTTCCATAAAAAATTTCAGGATCATTGAATGAAACATTGGCTCCAGAAGAAATTACTTCAACGCCAGCTTTAATCAGTTCATCTAAGTTGTTTTCATTTACAAAACGTGAACCTGCACATGGAACAAAAATATCAGCTTTCGTTTTCCAGAACTCGGTTTGTGCTTGCTCAAACGGAATTAAATTTGGATGTGTGAGTTTGTTATTTTTTCTATTTAGAAAGAGCTTTTTGACTTGTTCAAAATCCAAACCATCATCATCAATCAGAGCGCCTGTGATATCAATAATTGCTGTAATCTTCGCGCCTTGTTGTGCTAAAAAATAGGCTGCTGCAGCACCAACATTTCCGAAACCTTGTATGGTTGCTTTTTTGCCAATTAAGTTCTCCTTTTTATACAATTGATAATAATGTTTCACCGATTCAGCAACTCCATATCCAGTAATCATATCAGCTACTAGATAACCTTCTTTTTTAGATGGCGTATAATCTTCATCTTCAATTAATTTAGAAACACCAACACGCAGTTGTCCTATTTTATTGATTTTATCTCGTTCTTTTGGATGATAATGACCATTCACAATGCCTTCTTGCGGATGCCAAATGCCATATTCTTCTGTAATAGGAATTACTTCATGGATTTCATCTACATTCATGTCACCACCGGTTCCGTAATAACTCTTTAAGATTGGAGCTACTGCTTTAAACCAGCGTTCTAATACTTCTTTTTTTCTTGGATCATTTGGGTCGAAATTGATACCTGATTTTGCACCACCAATATCTGGTCCTGAAACAGAAAACTTAATTTCCATGGTTTTTGCGAGAGAAACAACTTCGTGTTTGGTTAAACCTTTGCGCATGCGTGTGCCACCACCAGCTGCACCACCACGCAATGAATTAATAACTAACCAACCTTGAGCATCGGTTTTAGAATCGTTCCATTCAAAGACGATTTCTGGATTTTTTTCTTCAAATGGTTTTATAAAATCAGACATAAAGGATTGAACTTTGAGAAATTAGAATTGAGCTTTATAAAATAAAGATACAATATTAGTTGTTATGGCAACTAATTTTTTTTGGATTATTTTTTTCAATTTAATATTTTATCGCACTACGAATATCATGAAACAAAACGTCAAAAAACAAAATAAAAAATCGATATTTGCAATATGTTTAAATGGATATTCTTACAGTTATTTAAGTTAAAAGGTTGGAAATTGAACACCAATACTATTTACAATTACAAGCAATCAGTTGTAATAGCAGCACCGCACACTTCCAATTGGGATGGCGTATTAATGGTTGCCGCTTTTGACATCATGAAACTGCCAATCAAATTTACGTTAAAAAAAGAATGGTTTCGTTTTCCATTTGGAAAAATTGCCCGAGCAATGGGTGGCATTGCAATCGACAGAACACCGAAAAAAGCTGGTGAGGCAAGACCAAGTATGACGGAAGCAATTGCCAATCTTTTTAAAGAAAATGAAATTTTGCATATTGCATTTACACCAGAAGGAACACGCTCGTTAAGAACGGAATGGAAAATGGGTTTTTATCATGCTGCAAAAATGGCAAATGTGCCTATTTTATTAGGTTATTTAGATTATAAAGATAAAATTGCTGGTATCGGAAAAGTGATTATTCCATCCGATAATATGGAGCAGGATTTGCGAGAAATTATGGCATTTTATAAAGATATTTCTGGCTGTCATCCTGAAAAATTTAGTGTTGATTTAAGGTACATTTAAGAGTAACAAGTTATAAGTAGTAAGGAAAAAAGTTAGTTATTTTACTTTTACCTTTGCGCTTTAATTATAAGATATGCTTAAAATAATTTCTCGATTAATTTTATTGGTTAAAGGTTGGACGTATAATGTAGATGCGCTAAAAACTTTAGATAAATGTGTGTTGATTGTTGCACCACACACTTCGGCTTGGGACATGGCAATAGGTAAAGCCATATTTGTATTGGCAAAAGTTCCTGCAAAAATTGCCATAAAGAAAGAAGCATTTTTTTGGCCTTTGAATTGGGTTTTGCGCTACTTAGGCGGATTTCCGATTGACAGAACACCTAAAGACGGCACCAAACAGCGATTAAGTTTAACAGATGCTTTGGTATATTCTGTAAAAAAAGAGAAAAAAATATGTTTAGTAATTACACCTGAAGGTTCGCGTGGAAAACGCAAGCAATGGAAAACAGGTTTTTATCATATAGCAGTAAAAGCGCAAGTACCGATTGCTTTAGGTTATTTGGATTTTGACGTGAAAGAAGGAATCGTTGACAAAATTTTTTACCCAACTGGTGATATGGATAAAGATATGCGTGAAATAATGGATTATTACAAAGATAAAACGCATTTAGGAAAATATCCGAACCGTTGTGTAACAGATGAGCGTTGGTCTTGAGTTTAAAACAATGTCACTATTTCTGGTTTCAATAATTGGAAAGTATGTCGATGATATATACAACTACCAAATTCTTTTACAGCATTTCTGTGTGCAATAGTTGGATAACCTTTGTTTTTTTGCCAATTATAATCTGGAAATTCGTCATGCATTTTTTCCATGAGTTCATCACGATAAGTTTTTGCTAAAATAGAAGCTGACGCAATTTCTATATAAGTAGAATCACCTTTTATAATAGTTTGATGTGCTATATTTTTATAAGGTTTAAAACGATTTCCATCTATCAATAATAATGTAGGTTGCTTTTTTAATTGATCTATAGCTTGATGCATCGCTAAATACGTTGCTTGTAAAATATTGACTTCATCAATTTTATGATTATCGATAATTCCAACACCAAAAGCAATGGCGTTTTCTTCAATAATGGGTCGTAATTCATTGCGTTGTTTTTCGGTTAATTGCTTGGAATCGTTTAAAAAATCGTGTTTAAATTTTTTAGGTAAGATAACTGCGGCTGCTACCACAGGACCAGCAATGCAACCGCGACCAGCTTCATCTACGCCACAAATAATTTTAGTTGATGGAAAATGTTGTAACACTTCTTTGAATTTTCACTACGCAAGTTAAATAGTTTATGAGAATTTTAATCAAAAAATCTTTCTATCTTGATTCGATAAATCATTCATTAATAAAAATATGCGCATCATACTTCAACGAGTTACAAGCTGCTCTGTAACTATCGATCAAAAACTAAAAAGCCAAATCGGAAACGGCTTATTAGTTCTTTTAGGAATAGAAGAAAACGATACTGAAACGGACATCGAATGGTTAGTAAAAAAAATTGTTCAGATGCGTATTTTTTCAGATGAAGTCGGTAAAATGAATTTGTCTGTTAAAGATATAGATGGTGATATTTTAATAGTTTCACAATTTACTTTGTTCGCTTCTACTAAAAAAGGAAATCGACCTAGTTTTACGCGCTCTGCAAAACCAGAAATAGCGATTCCTCTCTATGAAAAATTTATTATCGAAACAGAAAAAAAATTCGGTAAAAAAATACAAACTGGAACATTTGGAGCCGATATGAAAGTGCAAATTTTAAATGACGGACCTGTTACCATCATAATCGACAGCAAACAAGCCGAATAGTCAAATTGTATTTTTTTTCATTCCGACAAGCACAATTTTCATTTTTTTTTCACGTTCTGTACACATCCTTGTTGAAATTTTGTTTTTGTGTTGGTATTGATGTTAATCAATTAAAAATCAACGCATAATTGATTATTCACATATCCAATAAACAGCGTGTGGAAAAGTTAAAATAGGGTTTTTAAAATGATTGAAGTAGCTTTAAAGAGTCGAAAGGCATAAAAACACAAAAAACACCTTTTATATAAAAAATATTAAATCGTTTTAAACTTTTTAATTAAAAAAGAAAAAACACTAGCATGGAAATGACAAATGTGACAGAAAAGATTTTACAACAAGCAGACAATAGATTTGTGCTATTTCCTATTAAATATGATGCAATTTGGGCAATGTATAAAAAACACTTGGCTGCACATTGGGTAACCGAAGAAGTGGATTTGAGCCAAGATCAAATTGACTGGGACAAGTTAACCGATAACGAACGATTTTTTGTAAAAAACGTGTTGGCATTTTTCGCTGCTAGTGATGGTATTGTAAATGAAAATTTAGTAGTAAATTTTATGCAAGACGTTACCATTCCAGAAGTGCGTTGTTTCTATGGATTTCAGGTAGCTATCGAAAATATTCATTCAGAAATGTATTCATTGTTGATTGATACCTTTATTAAAGACAATGACGAGAAAGATAAAATGTTCAATGCAATCGACACCTTAGATTGTGTGAAGAAAAAAGCAACCTGGGCTTTAAAATGGATTGATACAGCACCATCGTTTGCACACCGATTAGTGGCTTTTGCAGCAGTTGAAGGCATTTTCTTCAGTGGTAGCTTTTGCTCAATCTATTGGTTAACGGATAGAGGCATGATGAAAGGTTTAGGCAAATCAAACGAATTCATCAGCCGAGACGAAGGTATGCACTGTGATTTCGCTTGTCTTCTTTATTCTATGCTTGAAAATAAATTGAGCAAAGAAGAAGTATATCAAATTATTTGTGATGCTGTTGAGTGCGAAAAAATATTTGTAAAAGAATCATTACCTGTTTCATTAATTGGAATGAATGCAGATTTAATGTGTAACTATATAGAATTTGTTGCCGACAGATTATTACTTTCATTAGGTTATCCTAAAGTGTACAACGCTACCAATCCGTTTCCGTTTATGGACAAAATTTCCCAACAAGGCAAAACAAATTTCTTTGAAGAAAGACCAACCGAATACGTAAAAGCTGGTGTAGAATCTGGTGAAAAAGTATTCTCTCTTTCTGAAGACTTTTAAGTAAAATATACCATGATTTTCAAGTGACTTTAATCACTTGAATCAAAGAAGTTTCTTTTTTTGAAAAAATATAAAACAATTAAACTATGTACGTTTTAAAACGCGATGGTCGCAAAGAACCTGTCCATTTTGACAAAATCACTGCACGCATCAACAAGCTTTCTTTCGCTTTAAATTCTACGTTTGTGCAACCACATCGCGTGGCACAAAGCGTTATTCAAGGTTTGTATGATGGCGTAACGACAACTGAATTAGATGAGTTGGCTGCACGTACTAGTGCCAACATGACCGTTGTGCATCCAGATTATGCAGTTTTGGCTGCTCGCATCGCGGTATCTAACTTGCATAAAAACACCAAGAAAAATTTCTCTCGAATCATCGAAGAATTATATCATTTCATCGATCCGAAAACAGATAAAAATGCTTCTTTAATTGCTGAAGATGTGTTTGAAATCATCATGGCAAACAGAGACCGTTTAGATTCTGCTATTGTACATCACCGAGATTATAATTATGATTATTTTGGTTTTAAAACATTAGAACGTTCTTATCTTTTAAAATTAAACGGAAAAGTAGTTGAGCGACCTCAACATATGCTGATGCGCGTAGCAGTTGGTATTCATAAAAATGATATTGACGCAGCTATTGAGACATACGATTTGATGTCTGAAAAATGGTTCACGCATGCAACGCCAACATTATTTAATGCAGGCACACCAAAACCGCAATTGTCATCTTGCTTTTTATTAACGATGAAAGATGATAGTATCAGTGGTATTTATGAAACATTGACGCAATGCGCAAAAATTTCGCAATCAGCTGGTGGAATTGGTTTAAGCACACACAACATCAGAGCAAAAGGTAGTTATATAAAAGGTACTAACGGCGAAAGCAACGGCTTGGTACCGATGTTGCAAGTATTCAACTCAACCGCAAGATACGTAGATCAAGGTGGTGGCAAACGCAAAGGTGCATTTGCTATTTATTTAGAACCATGGCACGCTGACGTATTTGAATTTTTAGAATTACGCAGACCGCACGGAAAAGAAGAAATGAAAGCGCGTGATTTATTTTTCGCACTTTGGATTCCAGATTTATTCATGAAACGTGTTCGTGAAAACGGTATGTGGTCATTGATGTGTCCTAGCGAATGTCCAGGTTTATGTGATACGTACGGTGATGAATTCGAAGCATTATATTTAAAATATGAGGCAGAAGGAAAAGCACGCAGACAAGTAAAAGCACAAGAATTGTGGTTCCATGTATTGGATAGCCAAATTGAAACAGGAACACCATATATGTTGTACAAAGATCATGTCAACAGAAAATCAAATCAGAAAAATTTAGGCGTTATTCGTTCATCGAATTTATGTACTGAAATTATGGAATATACTTCACCAGATGAAGTTGCGGTATGTAATTTGGCATCAATCAATTTGAGTAGATTTATCGACGTTGAAAATAAAACATTCGATTTCCAAAAACTATATGATATCACGTACATCGTTACCAAAAATTTAAATAAAGTAATTGATGTCAACTACTATCCAGTAGAAGAAGCACGTAGAAGCAATATGCGTCATCGTCCGGTTGGACTAGGTGTACAAGGTTTAGCTGATGCATTTTTGATGTTGCGTCATCCGTTTGAAAGCGAAGAAGCACGCATCTTAAACAAAAATATTTTTGAAACAATTTATTTCGCTGCATTAAGTGCTTCTAAAGATTTAGCAAAAGTAGACGGTGCATACGAAACCTTCAAAGGATCACCGATCAGCAACGGCGTTTTCCAATTTGATATGTGGAACGTTACACCAACTGACCGATGGAACTGGAATGCATTACGTGAAGAAATCATGGAACACGGTGTGCGTAATAGTTTATTAGTTGCACCAATGCCTACTGCTTCCACTTCTCAAATTTTAGGAAATAATGAATGCTTCGAGCCATATACATCTAACATTTATACACGTCGTGTGTTGAGTGGTCAATTTATGGTGGTGAACAAACATCTTTTAAAAGATTTGATTGAATTAGGTTTATGGAGCGATGAAATGAAAAACGCGATTGTTGCCAACAATGGTTCTATTCAAGCAATCGAAGGTATTCCGTATGATGTAAAAGAATTATACAAAACAGCTTGGGAAATCAAACAAAAATCGATTATTGAGATGGCAGCAGATCGTGGCGCATTTATCGATCAAAGCCAAAGTTTGAATATTTTCATGGAAAGTCCTAATTATCAAAAATTAAATTCGGCTCACTTCTACGCTTGGGACAAAGGTTTGAAAACGGGTATGTATTACTTGCGTTCTCGTCCATCTGTTGATCCAATTAAATTTACAGTTGATGTAGAAAAAGCTAAACAAACCAATGCAACTGCAAAAGTAAGCACGATTGATATTGATAAGATTGCTGCACCTATTTATGAAGGCGTTGCAACTGCACAACAAGAAATTTTTGCAGTGGCAGAACCACAGATTGCAGAAAAATCTGTTGAAGAACGCGCTGCAGAATTTGGTATGACGGTAGAAGAGTTTTTAGCAGCATCAAAAGTTTGCTCTACAGAAAATCCTGGTGAATGCGAAATGTGCGGTTCGTAATTAAAAATTAACTAGCTATTTTTTATATAGTTCCGAACTTTTAGTTCGGAATTTTTTTATTTATGAAATAGTTGCTATATTTACTCTATAATTCTAGTAGAGTATGCAATTCTTACAACAACCTTTTGCTTGGTATATCGCAGGTCCATTAATAGCAATGAATCTATTTTTATTGCTTTATTTTGGACAACGATTTGGCTTGTCCACATCCATGAAAACAACATGTGCTGCGCTTGGTGCAGGAAAAAACGTTCCGTTTTTCAAGTATGATTGGAAGAAAGAATCCTGGTTATTAGTTTATGTTTTAGGTTCTGTTATTGGTGGTTTTATTGCGTTTCATTTTTTAAATGCAGGCGCGCCAGTAATCGTTTCAGAAAAAACTACTGTAGCATTACAACATTTGAATATCGTAGCGAACCAATCGTTTGAACCAGCGGAAATTTTTTCAATACAAAATTTATTTACCTTGAAAGGAATTTTCATTTTAATACTTGGTGGATTTTTAATTGGTTTCGGTACACGTTGGGCAAATGGTTGCACGTCTGGGCACGCCATTTCTGGTTTAAGCGATTTCCAATTGCCATCATTAGTTGCAGTCATTGGCTTTTTTATTGGTGGTTTGGTGATGACACATCTTTTAATTCCAATTTTATTCAGATAAAAAAACCAATTGAATTCAAAAAATCATTTCAATCAATTTAATCATACAAATCAATGCTAAAAAATATAAAATTCTTACTACTAGGTGTTTTCTTTGGAATTGTAATGGCAAAAGCACAAGTCATTTCGTGGTTTCGCATTTATGAAATGTTTCGCTTCGAAGCATTTCACATGTACGGCATCATTGGAAGCGCAGTTGTGCTTGGTGTTATCATTGTTCAATTTATAAAACGAAGCAATTTAAAATCGATTGATGGTACTATAATCACTATCGAATCGAAACCAAAAACGTATAAAGCAAGCATATTTGGAGGCATTTTATTTGGATTGGGTTGGGCCTTGGTTGGTGCTTGTCCAGGACCAATTTACGTTTTAATTGGTGCTGGTTTTTATGGTTTTATAATTGTGTTGCTAAGTGCGCTTTTCGGTACGTTTTGCTATGGTTTGGTGAAAGAAAAATTGCCACATTAGTTTAGGAACTTTTCTTTTTAAAGAATTGTTCAATATATTTTCTAATTTCGTTTTCTAAAATTAAAATCATGTATCAGGATTTAACACCAAAAGAATTTTTACAAGCATTTGAATCTACCGAAAATAAAATATTAGTAGATGTGCGTACGCCTTTAGAAATTGAAGACGCGAGCATCGATGGACATATCGCTATCAATTTTCAATCAGCAGATTTTCCTGCAAAAATCTTAGAACTAGATAAAGACAAAACTCTTTTTATTTATTGCAGAAGCGGCAATCGCAGCGGACAAGCATGTAAATTCTTAGCATCAAAAGGTTACGATAAATTGGTAAACCTAAAAGGTGGTATGCTAGCATGGGCCGAAACGGATTTTTAGTAACCGCTCAATATATTTTGAATGCTTAGTTATGAAAAAGCAACCGCAAATGATGGCGAACAACTAACACAAATTGCGTATAGTTCTAAACGTTATTGGAACTATTCAAATGCGCAAATGTTGCTTTGGAAAGATGATTTGACCATCGATTCCAATTATATTTTAGGTAACCTTGTTTACAAAGTTTTTAATCAAAAAACATGCATTGGATTTTATGCGTTGAAATTTGATGATAATGAAAACTGTTATGAGATTGATCATCTTTGGTTGATGCCTGAAAATATAAACAAAGGATTTGGTGCAATTATTTTTAAAAATATTATTGCGCAACTTTCAGAACTTAAACAAAAAAGGTGCACGCTAATTGCGGAACCTAACGCTATTGGATTTTATAAAAAGATGAATGGCAAAATAATAAGAAGTTTTGAAAGTAAAATTCCGGGAAGAATGCTGGATGTGTATGAGTTTAAAACAAATCAATAATGAACGTTCTCTTTTTTAATTCACAGCAAGAATTACGCAAGTGGTTTCAGAAAAATCATTTAATAGAACAAGAAGCATGGATAGGTTTTTATAATAAAAAATCAACCAAACAGTCAATTACTTGGACACAATTAGTAGATGAAGAATTATGTTTTGGTTGGATAGATGGTATTCGCAAAAAAATAGATGACGAAAGTTACTGCAATCGAATTACACCACGAAGAAAACGAAGCAACTGGAGCGATGTAAACATTAAACGAATTGAAGCTTTAATAGCATTGGATTTGGTGACGGAACAAGGCAAACATGTTTTTCACACGCGCGATTTAACCAAACAAAAATCTGCTTCTTTTGAGCAAGAGAAAATAGAATTTTCACAAGAACATATAAAGCAATTTAAAACCCAAAAAACCGCTTGGAAATTTTTTGAAATGCAAACCAATACTTATAAAAGGCAAGCCACTTGGCATGTAATTAGTGCAAAACAAGAAATAACACAGCAAAAACGATTGGAAATATTGATAAACGACAGTGAAACAGGCGTTCATATCAAACATTTGCGCAGAAACAAGCCAGAAAAGAATTAGAAAATTTTCATTTATCAGCTAATTTATAAGCTCAAAATTATCAATTATTCAACAAATATTAAAATTTATTGAATAATCTGTAATTTTTAATCAATTTTATTGAATTATTTGCACATAAAGACGTGTTTTATTATCTTTGTTGTATCAAAGTAAGTTCTTTTAATAAGTAGTAAAATTCTTACGACTTATTATTCACGACTTACGACTATATTGTAAGGTGATGAAACTGGCAGCCATGCCCTCTTGTCTCGAGGGTGAGGATCACGAAATAAAGTTAGAGTAGAGCACTTCAATGTGCAGGGGTTGACCACCAACTTTTGCTCTTTTCCTAATCGCCTTTTGGAGGTTCGACTCCTTCTCTTACAGCAACAAAATCCGAATCAGAAATGGTTCGGATTTTTTTATTTTAATGATTTTCATAAATCTTAAATATACACAACTCATATTGCATTAGATTCGTCCTTATATCGCTTTTAGCAAAATTTCCTTTTCTGCTTTTATCAGTGTAATACTTGCTACAGTTTAGATAAACTTTCTTTGTGACGAAAGCTTGATGTTCCATTTTGGAATATCAAAGTTTTAATTTTTATTTGGGAAATGATTTTCATTTCTCTTATTGCTTTCTAACTATACAACGCTTCCAATCCTAATTTTGTAATTCTGGATCTTATTGCACCAGTTGTTCTGCCAAACTGTTTTGCCAACTCTTTTATTTCTAAACCTTCACAGCATAAATTTTCTAATTGTTTATCGAGTTCAGCTGTCCAAGGTTTATAAGCATCTTTATATTTATTTCTTTTTTCTTCTACAGAATAAGATTTCACTTTGTCAAATTCTTTGCTAACAACTTTTGTTTTTGTAATAAATGTATTTGCTGGTTTCTTTTCTTCTTCAACAGCAACTTTCAAAACATGTATCATTGAAGAAACAGGAAACATCTTTGGCATTAAGGTTTCTGGAATAAAGATGTTATTTTTTGTTCTTGTTACAGCAACATACAGCATATTTATTTCTTCATTTATTTTTGTCGCACTGGTTTCTAATCCTTTTTTATCTAGTTTTAATTTCTCTAGTTTTTCTTCTGTTATAAAATCACCAACCAACTGAATAGTATCATATTCCATTCCTTTGCAGCGATGAACGGTAGAAAAAATCATCTCAGCTTTTTCTTTTTCATCCACATGTTTTTCTTTAATCGCTTTAATTATTTCTGGAATTTTGTTGCCATATTCTTTTATAATTTTAACCATAATAGCAAGCTGCACATCTTCTGTTTTCTCAATATAATCTACTAACTCACTCATATCATTCATTGCTTTTATGAGTTTATCTTTAATCAAAAAATGCTTTGCGTTATATAGATTCAGCACATCGTATAATGATGCACCTTCATCTGCATACGTATAAGAATTTATATTGCCTTCAAAATAAATGGATTTCACTTCTTTCTTCTTTGTTACATATTCAATGGCTTTGAGTAATAAACCAAGATTAGTTCGCGCAATTACTGCTTTTGTATTAGTCTCATTGCAAGTGCCTTTGCCAATTATTTGTATTGGTTGATGTTCGCCAATATGTACTTTGTATTTTAAAACAGACATCGCAAGGTTTGCAATATCATTACTAAATCTAAAACTAGTAGAAAGATAATACGTTTTAAAATCGGCTTTTTCAAGCGAGTTCACTGCATAACGCCAACCATAAATTTGCTGATGCGTGTCGCCGACAATCACTTTTATGGCATTTTGTTTTAAGAAAATATCCAACATCGCAGCCGAACCATCTTGTCCTTCATCAAATAAAATATAATCATACTGAAGAATTGGATTGGAAAGTTGAAATTTTTTCAAATAAAAATCATGCGTTATTTCAATCTCTTCATTATCCATCATTTCCAAAAAAACACTTGCCTGTTTCTTAATGTAATTATAGACAGACGAAACAAATACTTTAGTCTTTGGTTCGGAAATAGTATCCAAATAATTTAAATCTTCAATTTTTTGTTTATCGCTATTAAAGAAATATGCGATGAACTTATTTATATGGTTTGCAATTACATATTCTGTATGTTTTTCGCCATTACCTTTTAAATTTAAAAGGTCTGCAATTTCGTTTGTTTTATAACCGTTGGCATTTATTGTATAATTAGATTTAAAAACAATATGCTTGTAAGCAAGTGAATGAGCCGTTTCAACCTGCACATTATGAAGTCCTTTTGCCGCAAATTTTTTAGCAGCTTCTATTTTCACTGTTTTATTAAAAGCAAGATATAATATTTTACTTTTTGCAGGTCTTGTTTTCGCATATTCAATTACAGTGGTCGTTTTTCCAGAACCAGCAACAGCATTTATTTTTATATTTCCAGTCGAATTTATGATGTCGTGTTGCTCTTTGGTTAATTCCATTTTTTAAATGTTTAATTAAATAGTTTCAGATGTAAGAAAAATAAAAAAACAGCATTTGTGTAAATAAATTTATGCGTGCATTTTCTCTCTTTTACTATTGAGATACACAAACCACACAAATTCCATAAATTTTTCTAAAAAAAATTAAAATTTAATATTGATAATAGATTTTATATTCTATTCCAAAAATAAATTCCATCATTTCCTTGCAAATTATCTTATGCTAATTTATGTTTGGCAAAATGCATCTACATTTAATTAAAATAAAAAAACATGGTAGCAACTGCATCAAAATTAAAAGTGCGCAACGTTCAATTCAATTTCGATAAAGTACAGAAACACTGGATTCTTAATAGTGCCATTGCCACGCACTTTGTAAATAGCATGCATGTGGTTTTTCCTGAAGGCGAAAAGTTTTTTGTGCGTAGCGTGCGTAAATTTGCAAAAGATATTAAAGACGAAAATCTGAAAAAAGAAATAACTAGTTTCTGCGGACAAGAAGGTGTGCATGCGCGCGAGCACCAACGTTTTTGGCAAGTAATGGAAGAACAAAATCTGCAACCCAATTGGTTTGCGAACTTCTTGAAAACAACTGCTTTTTCCGGAAAATACAGCTATGAAAATATCAGCACTTCGTTACTAAATAAAATACAACCTCGTTTAGGCGACAAGTTCGGACTATCAGTAACTACTGCATTGGAGCACTATACAGCCATTTTGGCAAATGCATTATTTCACGAACCAATTGCCAATAACGATCATATTGCGCCGCAAATGTTGGAGTTGCTACATTGGCATGCTTCAGAAGAAATTAAACATAAAGCAGTTTGTTTTGATGTATTAAAAGAAGTAGATGATAGTTATATTTTGCGCATTTCTGGAATGGGTTTGGCGACCATTTTACTTTGGAATTATTTGGCAATCGGACAAATTTATTTTATTGCAAAAGACAAAGATAAGAGCATTATTAAAATGCCTATTGAAAGTTACATGCTGCTAAAAACGATTGTTTTTGGTGAAATTGGAAAAGGATTATCCAAAAATTTATTGAGTTATTTTAAAAAAGATTTTCATCCAAATGATATCGACGATCGTTATTTAATTGATAATTTCTTTAAGGATAAAAGCTATGCCTAATCCTGGTTTAGTAAATAAATCAAAACACTATTTGCAAATTGGAATAGTATTTGATATATTTATTCTATGAAAAAGTTATTTTACTTTATTCTTGCGAGTGTATTGCTTTCAGCATGCACACAAGTTCCAATAGGCAATGGAAACAATAATCCATCGAACGGACAACGTATAAAAGCAAAAGTGATTCGTATTACTTGCGCTACAACAGTTGTTCAAATCTTGGATAGTAATTTCTATAGTTTAGGTGAAACATGGACTGTAAACGGAACATCAACCACATACGAACATGTTGCCGTGGTTTCTAACAAATGCGAATTTCCAGCGAATTTAACAGAAGGAAGTGAATTTTACTTTAAACAAATCAACGAAGCAGACGCCAATAACGATTGTGCAGTTTGTATGATGTATGATTTTCCACCTAGCAAAGGTATATTTCTGAAAGTTGTTCAATAATTTAAAGCTTCTACTATGCACCAAAAAAAAATTGTTGTTTCCATTTTAATAATTGTATCTGTTTTTGCGTTACAATCATTTAATGTAAAAAAAGATAAAGTACGCAATTTACAAGTTTTACCTAAAGATATTTCTGATGATGATTTAGATAAAATAATGGACACCTATTGTGAATCACTAAATGTAAAATGCAATTTCTGTCACGTGAAAGGTGACATGGCTTCTGATGAAAAAGAAGACAAAAAAATTACGCGTAAAATGATGGTGATGGCCAACGAAATCAACGAAAAATATTTTGGAAAAGATTCAGGAACTGTTGGTTGTATGACTTGTCACAACGGCAAGAAAAATCCATCAGACATGAAGTAAATACATAAAAAGAGAAGCCATCATAATAATTAAGATGGCTTCTTATTTTATATATGCGAAATACCAATAAAGTCTACCAGTTTACCGATTTCAAATCATTTAGAATTTTCGCTTCTTCAATAGAAATATTACCATCCAAATTAGCTACTTTTTCCATCTGAGCAATAATTTTTTCTTTCTTCTTAGGATTTTCAGGCATGCGAATCACAAGCTCTTTCTGTTTTGCCATATCTAATAAACCTTGTAATTTATCAGTGCTGTAATTCCATTTTTTGGCGATTGAATTGGCGTAATCCATTTCTTCTTTTGCAAAAACACCATCTGCTGCAATCGTTACCATCATGTTGTTAAATGCATAATCGCGCACATCATACAATTCATCCAAATCATCTAGTTTTTTATTGTTTGCTAAAGTTGGTGCATCTGTTTTTTTCCAGGTTTCATACTCAGCAGCAGTCATCCATTCCGAAATAATCCATTCAAATTCGGTACTATTTAATTGTGCAGTGCAATATGTACATTTGGTGTCAACCGTATCTTTTATTGGCGCACCGCAATTTGGACAACTGTGTGCATACAGCGAACCTTTAGGCATTTGTGCATTTATATTTCTACTTAAAATAAGAACTTCATTTTGAGAAGTAATCACATTTTCGAATGTTGGTTTGTCAGGATTTGCTATAAAGATGCGTTGCTGTGAACGTTTCAATGCCAATACAATATTGTCTTTATTATCTTTTTGAAAATAATCAAACGAAGTAACATGATTTAGATACAAACGGAAAAATAAATAGTTTGGTTCGGTTTTGATTTTACTTTCAATTTTTGCATACAAATTATCAGCAACAAAACGACGTGCTGTTTCTGGTTTTTTAAGCATAAATGCAGTCATCATTTGCATGTAACCATTGCTGGCTTTATCTTCTAAATTTTGTAACGAAAAGTCGTTTTTGTTTTTAATTTGCGATAAAATTCGTTGCGCAAATTTTCCTTGTTTTTCAAATTTAGAATTAGAATTTAAGTAATCATCTGCTTGTGTAATTTCTGCTAAAACCCAATCGTAATCACCTAAATAAGTAATCGTAGAACAGTAAGGACAACGAGCCGTTTCGCCACCGTTTGCAGGTAATTGGCCTCCACAATTTGGACAATTATTGCTGTGATAAATGTCTTTTTCTTTAACACCAGATTTTTTAATAAACGACCAATATTCAGTTAAACTACTAGGTCCACCATCGTTGAGTTGCGTATATTTTCCGCTTTCAAAACCATCATACATCGTGTATTGAATGCCAACATGCAAAATATCAAACACACCATCCGTTTCTACATCATCAATAAAAACGTTATGAATATTGATGTCAGAAATTTCGTTCGTTTGATCAATTTGCTTCATCATTAAAAACTGCGTATTAAAACGCTGATACATACCATCTGAAATCCACTTTCGCACAGAAGATAAATCTTGTAACATCCAGGCATTTTGAATTTCTTTAAACGAAGTGCGTACTTTTTCTTTAAATAAACTGACGTTAAAATCAGTATTTTTTGAGACGAAACTTTGAGGTAACGTTATATCTTTTTTTGATGCACTATAACTTGAAGTTGGAATGCTGTTTAAACCACTTGACGCTTGAGATGTTTTATAGAAATAATAAATCGCTGCAGCAATAATTACCAAAACTATTACATTTATAGGAAATGGTAAACGCCAAATAATTTCAAATAAAATACGAATAATCCAAAATATAATTTCACCACCACCGCTTCCACCGCCATCACCACCACCGCTTGAGCCACCACCACCACCGCCTGCAGCAGCAAAAATGTAAACTGTAAGTAGCGAAAATAAAAGAAAAGAAAAAAGTTTTTTCAAGTGTTGGTTTTTCATCAGCTGGTTTTGTTGTATAAATATAAAAAATTAAAAATTAGTTCCATTGTTAAAAAACAGAAAATGGTTTAATAAATATCTAATAACTTTGCGCTATGCAAAATGGCAAACTTTATTTAATTCCAATTGTGTTAGCAGAAAATGCAATACACACGATTCCAGCTTTCACTAAAGAAATTATTGAGAATACAAATTTTTATATCGTAGAAAATTTAAAAACGGCAAGACGATTTATTAAATCTATTTATAAAGAAAAAAATATTGACGAATGTACTTTCTTAGAATTAGACAAACACAGTAATTACAAGTTTGATGAAAATTTTCTGAATGAAGTTTTTAATGGAAATAACATTGGTTTGATGAGTGAAGCAGGTACACCTTGCATTGCAGATCCAGGAAATAAGGTTGTTGAAGTGGCACATGAATTGGAAATTGAAGTGGTGCCGTTATCTGGACCAAGTTCTATTTTATTGGCGTTGATGGCAAGCGGTTTCAACGGACAGCAGTTTACATTTAATGGTTATTTGCCAATTGAAGCGAGAGAGCGAAAAGATAAAATGCTACAAATGGAAAGTTATGCTAAAAAGTATAGCACACAAATTTTTATGGATACACCTTATCGAAATCAACGATTATTAGAAGATTTGATTCTGACCTTGAAATTTGATACGATGTTGTGTATTGCATGCAATATCACGGCAAAAGATGAAATTATAAAAACGTTGCCGATGGCTGAATGGAAAAAAAGAAAGATCGATTTGAATAAAAAACCAGCAATCTTTATTTTAGGAAAATAAATTATAAACTAAAGCTTTCGCCGCAGCTGCAAGTTCTTGAAGCGTTTGGATTGTTGAAGTAAAAACCTTTTCCGTTCAAACCTTCTGAAAAATCTAATTCGGTACCTAATAAATATAAAATACTTTTTGGATCAACAACTAACTTGATACCTTTGTCTTCAAATACTTCGTCATTTTTAGTTAATTCAGTATCAAATTTCATATCGTAACTTAAACCACTGCAACCACCACTGGTTACAGAAACACGCACGAAATGGTCTGGTGAAAGATGATCATCTTTCCATATTTTTTCAACGCGCTCTTTTGCTTTCTCTGAGATGAATATCATGGTTTAGTATTGAGTATTTAGTAATTCGTACAACGATTCGATATAATCGATAACAAAAATATTAAATGGAAAGTTCATTTTCGCATTACGAAATCGTTTCAAACTTTGTGTACGGCACCAACGCTTTCGGAATTTTGATACCATTTTCAGTTTGATGATTTTCCAGTAAACTGGCAACAATTCGTGGTAACGCCAACGCGCTGCCATTTAATGTATGCGCCAGTGCTTTTTTATTTTCAGCATCTTTAATACGTAATTTTAAGCGGTTTGCCTGGAAAGTTTCAAAGTTAGAAACAGAACTTACTTCTAACCAACGCTCTTGCGCCGCAGAATATACTTCAAAATCATAGGTTAACGCAGATGTAAAAGACATATCGCCACCACACAAACGCAAAATTCGGTAAGGCAATTCCAACGCTTGCAACAAACCTTCTACATGTTTTAACATTTCTTCTAAAGCAGTATAAGAATTTTCCGGCTTTTCGATGCGCACAATTTCCACTTTATCAAACTGGTGCAAACGATTCAAGCCACGCACATCTTTGCCGTAGCTACCAGCTTCACGACGAAAACATGGTGTGTAGCCAGTATTTTTTATCGGCAAATTTCTTTCATCTAAAATTTCATCTCTGTAAATATTAGTAATAGGAACTTCTGCAGTTGGAATTAAATATAAATTGTCAGTTGCATCATGATACATTTGACCATCTTTATCAGGCAAATTTCCAGTTGCGAAAGCTGAATCTTCATTTACCATATGTGGCACTTGCACTTCTACATAGCCAGCTTCAATTGCTTTATCTAAGAAGAAAGAAATTAACGCGCGTTGCAACGCAGCACCTTTGCCTTTATAAACTGGAAAACCAGCACCTGTAATTTTATTGCCTAATTCAAAATCTATTAAATCGTATTTTTTTGCCAAATCCCAATGTGGAACAGCTTTTTCATGTAGTTTCGGAAATTCTGTTACTGAAAAAACAACTTCATTTTCTTCTGGTGAAATGCCTTTTGGAACAGATGAATGTGGGAAATTTGGAAGCGTTACTAATTTTTCAAAAATTTGAGATTCGAGATTTGAAATTTGAGATTCTAATTTATCAGCTTCTTCTTTAATCGTTGCAATATTATTTTTAGCAAATTCAGCTTCTTCTTTTTTGCCATCTTTCATTAGCATTCCAATTTCCTTTGAAATAGAATTTCTTTGTGCTAAAAAATCATCTAATTTTGATTTGATTGATTTACGTTCATCATCTAATGCAATAATTTCATCTACAAACTGAATATCTTTAAAACGCTTGTGTGCTAAACGTTCTTTTGCAAATGCTGTGTCTTTTCTAAGCTGGTCAATAGTTAACATAAATAGTGAATTGTGCAACAAATATAGATAATTAGCAAAAAATGTAGCTAAATACAGCGTTAGCAATAGATTACTTTTTAAAAAAAATGTAAAAAACTATTGGATTTCTGAAAATAATCGTTTATTTGCATTATCAACCAATATTTCCACGCGTTGTATTGTGTTTCAACAAACAAATTTTGTATCCATTCATTTAATAGTTTCCAATTCTCAACTTAAATAGTTCGACGTATGTACGATATTTCCATCTTAACTGATATGTTATTGCCTGAATTGAAAGAAGCAGCTGAAAAGTTGTTAATTCCAAAAGCAAAAATAGCAAAATCTAAGAAACCTGAATTAATAGATCTTATTTTAAAAATGCAAGAAATGAATGAAACTGATGTGGTAGAAACCACAAACGAAACTATTGTAAATATTGCAGATAACGAGGCAATTATAACAAACGAAACAATAGCAAAAACAGAAATAGTAGCTGAAAACAATACAACTGCTGAAATAAAAAAAGAGCGTATTCGTATTCCACGTAAAACTGTTGAAAAAGTGGTTCCAATCAAAAAAGAAAATCCATTTTCTGATAGAAATGCCATGAATGCTGAGTTTGCAAAAGAAAACATGCATGCAAAACCAACTCCAAAAGAGTTTGTAAAACCTAAAAAAGAAGACCAACCAACTTTTATTGCTGAAGAAAACAACAACAACGATAATCATAATACCAGCAACCACAACCAAGAATATAACAATAACAACCAAGTAAATCAACAAAACCAACAAGAGTCTGAGAATAATAACTTTCCAGTACAAGAAGAAAGAGAAAAAAAACCAGAATTTAATGTTGATTTAGATGGTGTTATTTTAGGTGAAGGTGTTTTGGAAATTATTCCAGAAGGTTATGGGTTTTTACGTTCATCAGACTATAATTACCTATCATCACCAGATGATGTGTATGTTTCTCCGTCGCAAATTAAATTAATTGGACTAAAAACTGGTGATACAATCGTTGGTGCAATTCGTCCACCAAAAGAAGGCGAAAAATATTTCGCTTTGTTGCGTGTAGAATCTATCAACGGAAAAACACCGCAAGAAATCAGAGACAGAATTCCATTTGATTATTTAACACCTTTATTTCCACAGGAAAAATTAGATCTATTTCAAGATGCGACTAACTATTCAACGCGTGTTGTGGATTTATTTACGCCAATTGGAAAAGGTCAACGTGGTATGATTGTGGCGCAACCGAAAACTGGTAAAACCATGTTGTTAAAAGATATTGCTAATTCTATCGCAAAAAATCATCCTGAAGTATATTTAATTATTTTGCTGATTGATGAAAGACCAGAAGAAGTAACAGATATGCAACGCAGTGTAAATGCTGAAGTAGTAGCTTCTACGTTTGATGAACCTGCAGACCGACACGTGAAAGTGGCAAGTATTGTATTGCAAAAAGCAAAACGTTTGGTAGAATGTGGCCACGATGTAGTAATTTTATTAGATTCAATTACTCGTTTAGCGCGTGCATATAACACGGTTGCACCATCGTCAGGTAAAGTATTATCAGGTGGTGTGGAAGCAAACGCATTACACAAACCAAAACAATTTTTTGGCGCAGCGCGTAATATCGAAAATGGTGGTTCATTAACCATTATTGCAACTGCATTAACTGATACAGGTTCAAAAATGGACGAAGTAATTTTCGAAGAATTTAAAGGAACTGGAAATATGGAATTGCAGTTAGATAGAAAATTATCAAACAAACGTATTTTTCCGGCAATTGATGTGGTTTCGTCTTCAACCAGACGCGATGATTTGTTGTTAGATAAAGAAACCTTACATAAAATGTGGGTTTTACGCAACCATTTAGCGGATATGAATGCTGAAGAATCGATGAAATTCTTATTGCAACAAATGAAAGGAACACGCAACAACGAAGAGTTTTTGTTGACGATGAATAGATAATAATTGTAGAATTAGAGAATTTTAGACTTGTGAAATAGTTGAAAATCACTGATTTTTACTTTTCTTAAAGGTTAAATTATTGATTTTCTGCTAAAAAAAAGCATTTTCAAATTATTTCATTTTCAAATTAGCTAATTAAATACTATCTTTGCAGTCCGAATTTTAGGAATTCATTCTATAATTCAACCATTCATAATTCAAATAATTGAAATAAAATGAAAAGAACGTTTCAGCCATCGGTAAGAAAAAGAAAGAACAAACACGGTTTCCGTGAACGTATGGCAACAAAAGGTGGTCGTGCAGTTTTGAACGCACGTAGAGCTAAAGGCAGAAAAAAATTATCTATTTCTGACGAAAGAAGAGGCAAATAATCACTGAACAAGGTAGTCATATACGATTTACGTTCAGCAAAGATGAACGACTAAAAAGTAGAAAATTAATTGACGAACTTTTTAGCGACAAAACTTTTGTACAAAACTCAACTGTAAGAATTTACTATAAATCAATAGAATTGAATTGCGCCTTTCCGGCGCAATTTGCATTTGCCATTTCCAAGAAAATATTTCCTTTAGCAAAAGACAGAAACCGCATCAAACGACTGATGCGCGAAAGTGTGCGTTTGCAAAAGCCAGTTTTTTATCAATTATTACAAGAAAAAAACAAACAACTTATTTTGTTACTTAGTTATCATTCAAAAAAAATGAGTGATTTTAAAGAAATAGATGAAAGCGTAACAAAGTTTTTAAACAAAGTTTTAAATGAACTATAATGACATTTACAATGTTAAAATTACAATGAATTTACTCAAACAAATACTCATCTTTCCATTTATAGTTTTAATAAAAGCATATAAAGCAGTGCTTTCACCGCATTTGGGTGCCAATAAATGTCGTTACCAACCTTCGTGTTCTACTTATGCAATCGAAGCGTTACAAAAACATGGCTTGTTTAAAGGTGGATATTTAGCTGCAAAACGTATTTTATCATGTCATCCTTATGGTGGTTCTGGATATGATCCTGTTCCTTAATTATTTTTAACCATTGTAGTAAACTAATTTTAGTAGTTTTATTGTTTAGATAAATAAATTAGATTTTATGAAGAAGCTGTTCACCATTTTATGTTTATGTTTAATATTAAACACACAGGCTGCCGACAAAGACCGCTATTTTGAGATTGCCAAAAATATGGAATTATTTACGCAACTCTACAAAGAATTGAACACGTATTACGTTGATGATATTGATCCAAATAAATTAATGACAGATGGTATCAATAAAATGTTGGATGGTTTAGATCCGTTTACCAATTATATTACTGGCGCCGATTTGGATGAATATCAATTACAAACTACTGGTAAATATGGTGGTATTGGCGCACGTATCTCAAAAATTGGCGACTATGTTTTTATTACTGATCCATATGAAGGATTTCCTGCACAAAAAGCTGGTTTAGAAGCTGGTGATGCCATTTTAGAAATTGATGGAAAGGTAGCTACGAAATATAATTCAGATGAAGTAAGCCAATTATTAAAAGGTGAACCTGGTACAAAAATTACTGTAAAAGTGCGTAAGGCAATTAGTAATCAAGAAAAGACAATTGTATTTAATCGCGAAGAAATAAAAATTAGCAACGTTCCATATTTTGGTATGGTAAACAATAATGTTGGATATATAAAGCTCGACATGTTTGCAGATGATGCATCTGTTGAAGTACAAAATGCATTGAAAGAATTAAAGAAAAACCCAAATTTAAAAAGTGTAATCTTGGATTTACGTGGAAATGGTGGTGGTTTACTAAACGAAGCAATCAATATCTGCAATACTTTTGTGGACAAAGGCACCAACATTGTAAATACAAAAGGAAAAATTGCAGAATCTAACATGAATTACACTACAACTGGTAAACCAATCGACACAGAAATTCCTTTAGCAATACTTACTGACGGCGGCTCTGCTTCTGCATCCGAAATTGTTTCTGGTTCTATGCAAGATTTAGACAGAGGCATCGTAATTGGACAAAATACATACGGCAAAGGATTGGTTCAAATTACCAAACCAGTTGCTTATAAATCGAAATTAAAAGTAACAGTCTCTAAATATTATATTCCAAGTGGAAGATGTATTCAACGAATTGATTATTCGCACCGAAGTGCAAATGGTGTTGCCAGTGCATTAGCTGATTCTTTACGACAAACTTTCAAAACTAAAAATGGTAGAATTGTGAAAGATGGCGCAGGCATTGAACCAGATATTAAAACAGTTGATGAAAAAATAGCACCAATTACCATTGCATTATACAATAATAATCATGTCTTCGATTTCGCCAACAAATACAAATACAATCACAAAGAATTAAGAGATGGTGCAAAATTTACTATGAACGATGAAGAATATACTGCATTTACAGATTTTATAAAAGGCAAAGAATATGAGTATACAACAGCAACAGAAAATGAATTGGCTGCTCTAAAAAAATCAACCAAAGATGATGAACTTTCTGAAGATGTAAATAAAGCAATTACCGATTTAGAAACTAAAATAAAACACGATAAAAGCAAAGACATCATCAAATACAAATCGAGACCCAATTCCTGCAAAGACAAACTGGGCAGGCTGAGGGTTGCCGCTGCTGTGGGGGTTACACCTGATATGCTCGACAGGGTTAGTGCTTTGGTAAATGCCGGAGTTGATGCCATTGTGATTGACACAGCACACGGGCACTCGAAAGGCGTGCTGAATGCGCTTACGCAAACCAAAAAAACATTCCCCGACCTCGACATCGTGGTTGGAAACATTGCCACCGCGGCAGCAGCAAAAGCACTGGTGAAAGCCGGCGCCGATGCAGTAAAAGTTGGCATCGGACCAGGTTCGATTTGTACTACCAGGGTGGTTGCAGGTGTTGGGGTGCCCCAGTTGACGGCGGTAATGGAAGTCGCTGCAGCACTTAAAGGCACAGGCGTACCCGTAATTGCCGACGGAGGAATCAGATTCACAGGTGATGTTCCCAAGGCAATAGCAGCAGGAGCACATTGTATTATGGCCGGCTCCCTTTTTGCCGGAGTAGAAGAATCACCGGGGGAAACGATCATTTACGAAGGACGTAAGTATAAGGTAATCAGGGGCATGGGGTCAATTGAAGCCATGAAAGAGGGTTCAAAAGACCGGTATTTCCAGGATGCTGAAGATGATATTAAGAAATTGGTTCCTGAAGGAAGTGTGGGACGGGTGCCTTACAAAGGAACTCTGGCT
>CALLKF010000165.1 GCA_938008535.1 uncultured Saprospirales bacterium
TTCTATAAAAATATAAATAAATAATGAAAGATGTTGGTTGTTAATGATTTTTTAAACACAAATTTAATGATTGAACACGGATTTGATTGATTGTTATGATTTGTATTGATGTTGTTGTTAAAACACTTCAAAATAATCTAAGCCAATTTCTATATAACAGAATTTGTTGTTCTGGTAACAATTTTGGATTTGAATTAAATATTGATTAAACAATTCAATTAATTTTTCGTTGGAAATATTTCCTAAAATGATGCGAATAATTTTCTTTGGTTTTTTGTTGATGAAGTAAGAATTTCTAAAATCAACATCTTTTGTAATAACGAACAAATCATTTTCGTCAGCAAAAGTAGATATTTCATTATCTGTAGAATTCCATTTATTTAGCAACTCATTTGTATGAAAAACTTGCCAATTTTTGGACTCTAAAAATTTCTTTAGTTTATAAGAAATATGCACATCGCAAATTGCTTTCATTAAGCAACTTCGTTTAATGTTTTGCCAGATGAAATTAGTTTGGCAAATTGTAGTGCTGCTAAAATATCTTCTTTCTCTAATTCAGGATGATCTTCCAAAATTTGTGCATTAGTCATATCAGCACTTAGCATATCTAATATTACTTCAACAGGCCAGCGCATACCACGAATACATGGTTTGCCGTGGCAAATTTCTGCATTGATGGTTATTCTATCTAAGTAATTCATGAATTAAAGTTATGAAAAATTATGTTTGTTGTGTAAATTTTATTCTTTGAACTGTTATTTATGTGATTTGCTTGATTTTTTTAAATTTGAAAATTTTAATCAACAAAAAGAAAAACATAACAGAGATAAATTTAAAAACAGATTGTAGTTCAATTTCAAAATACACACCATGCATTTGAATATCAATTGTTTTATTTTATGGAATTAATGAAAAAGCAAAAACAATATTGCTGGAATTACTATAAATGGTTTTTCTTTAACTTTTTTCATTACCAAGAAATTGTATCATTCATTAATAAATCAAATTCTGAATTAACAATATCAATAAGCCAATTAAATCCAGAATTATTATCGTCTAAAAATTGTTCTATTATTTCAGCCATATTGAGATAGCTTTCTTCATTCAATTCACATATTAGATTGTTTTCATTTGTCAAATAAATGCCTTTTTCAACATCGCTTTTTCTTAAAATTAATGAGCAATTTAATGCCTTAATATAAGATGCATTATGAAGCTCTAATTCTTGATTGTTATTTAGAATTTTGTCTTTTATATCATTAGAAAAAGAAACAATATCATCTTTAGAATAATGAGTTAGACAAATAATATTTTCATGTTCAACATCACCTGTTGATGTTATCATTTCTAAATTCATAAATAAAACTTCTCAATCATAAAAATCACTTAAATCTGTGTTCCATCAGCAATTACTCATTTTCAGCAACCACTTCTTGTACTTCAGGAACGAAGCGTTTTAGCAAGTTTTCGATGCCTTGTTTTAATGTAACTGTTGATGATGGACAACCACTGCACGAACCTTGTAATTGAAGCGTTAGTTTTCCGTCTTCAAATTTTACGAAAGAGATATTTCCACCATCCATTTCTACAGCTGGTTTCACATATTTATCGAGCGCGCCTTTGATGCGAATTTCAACATCGCTGTCATCGTCGCTAACTTCATTGGTTGCTGTTTTAGTTGGTTTCACGAATTTCTCATTCAAAATAATTCCACCATCGTCAATATATTTTTTCAGAAAATCTTTAATTGGAATCATGATTTCTGTCCAAAGCAATTCTTCTTGTTTGGTGATGGTTACAAAATTATTGGTAATAAAAACATTGGTTACACCATCAAAATCAAACAACGCTTTTGCCAAAGGCGCGTTTTCTGTTTCTTCAACCGATTGAAATTCTACCATATCATTCAGTAGTAACGCTTTGTTCGTTACAAATTTCAAGGTATTCGGATTTGGTGTTGATTCTGTATAAATCATCACTGGTATTTGTGTAGTTGTATTTTCCATGTTTAAGTATTAAGTAATAAGTTGTAAGTAATAAATATTTTATAACGTTTAATTCCTGTGATTAGTTCATTTAATATTTCTCAGAGATTGCGTTGATTTTCACTGAAATGTTTTTCACGCAAAGGCGAAAAGAACGCAGAATATTTTATTGTTGTTTATGCGTAATTGTTGCAGTGGCTTGTGCGGTTGGTAAAATAAAAATTTCTTCGATGTTGACATGTGCTGGTTGAGTTGCCATAAAATAAATACTGTTGGCTACATCTTCTGCTTGTAGTGGTAAATAACCTTCGTAAACTGCATTTGCTTTTTCTTCATCACCTTTAAATCGCACTAACGAAAATTCCGTTTCTGCTGCACCTGGACTGATTACTGAAACCTTAATATTGTGTGCCACCAAATCAATTCGTGCACTGCGCGAAATAGAACGAACAGCATGTTTGGTACCGCAATACACATTTCCACCACCATAACTTTCCCAACCTGCTAACGATGAAACATTGATGATATGACCTTGATTACGAGTGATCATCAATGGTGAAACTTCTCGCATCATATATAGTAAACCTTTTATATTGGTATCGATCATTTGTTCCCAATCATCATAAACACCATCTTGAATTGGACCTCGACCAGCTGCTAAACCAGCATTATTTAACAACACATCAATCTGTTTCCAATTATCATTTAAAGATGAAATAGCATGTTGTACTTCATTCAAATTTCGAACATCAAAACATAAACTCATCACATCAATATTATACATTGATTTTAATTCGGTTTCTAATTTTTCTAAACGTTCTTTTCTTCGTCCAGTAATAATTAAATTCCAGCCATTTTTAGCAAAAAGTCGAGCCGACGCTTCGCCAAAACCTGCTGTAGCACCTGTAATTAAAATTGTTTTCATTTGTACACAAAAGTACGAATTAACTTAGTATTTTTATTTTCTAATGACTAATCTCTATTGACCAATGACCATACAAGAAGCACAACAAACGATAGATAAATGGATAAACACGACTGGTGTTCGCTATTTTAATGAATTAACGAATATGGCGATTTTGACTGAAGAAGTTGGTGAAGTAGCGCGAATTATTGCGCGAAAGTACGGCGAACAATCGTTTAAAGAATCTGATAAAGACAAAGATTTAAGCGATGAATTGGCTGATGTATTATTTGTGTTGATGTGTATAGCTAATCAAACAGGCATTGATTTAACAGAAGCACTTCAAAAAAATCTCAATAAAAAAACAAAAAGAGATGCTGAAAGACATCAAAATAATGAAAAGTTAAAATAAATTCATTAATTTTAATATCTAAAACAAACATTATGAGTTTATTAAAGAAATTATTACTTGGCTTGTTGGTGCTCGTGGCAGCAGCAGTTGGCAGCACATTTTTTATGGATGATAACTTTAGAGTTAGCCATACGCAAGTGGTGAAAGCCACACCAGAAGCAGTTTTTAATCAAATAAATACGATTAAAAACTGGAACAATTGGTCGTATTGGAACACGTTGGATCCAGAAATGAAAACTACCTATAACGATATTCCATCTGGCGTTGGTGCTGGCGATTCTTGGACAAGCGATAAAAAAGATGTTGGAAATGGCTCAATGACTATTAAAGAATCTACACCAAATACGTACATTTCTTTCAATTTGGATTTTACTGGCGAAGGCAAGGCATTTTCAGAATATATACTAAAACCGGTTGATGGTGGAACCGAAGTTACAACTGGTTTTAACATGGAAACAAAAGGAATTATGATGAAATTAATGTCAAGAACATTGATGAAAAGAGGTATGACAAAAGCATTTGAAGCAAGTATGACTGCTTTAGATAAATATTTACAGGCAAATCCTACGGTTGCTGCTCCAATAGAAGTTGCAGACTCATCTGTAATAAAAACGGATTCTATTAAATAAATTCGGACTGTTTGTCGTTATTTTAAATTAAATTCGGACTATTTGTCCGAATTTTTTATTTAAATCTGTTGATTTGGCTGTAAAACTAGCTTGGTATATACTTTGTAAAATCTCACTTGTATTAAAAATTTATCACAATAAAAAAACAAACAATATGAGAACATTAGTAAAAGCACAATGTGGTGTACCAGCAAGCAACCGATTTTTCTTCGATGATTTATTCGGCAAAGATGTATTCGATTTCAATCCAAACTTTTTTGGAAAATCAACAGTTCCGTCTGTAAATGTAAAAGAAGACGAAACGAAATTTGCGTTAGAAGTAGCGGCACCTGGTTTGCAAAAGGAAAATTTTAAAGTTGAATTAGAAGACAATTTGTTGACAATTTCATCTGAGCAAAAAAGCGAAAATACAGAAAGCGATGAAAAAGCAAAATTCACACGAAAAGAATTTTCGTATGCAACATTTAAAAGAAGTTTTACGTTAGATGAAGAAACGGTTGATTCTGAAAATATTGAAGCGAAATACGAAAACGGAATTTTAAATATTTCAATTCCGAAAAAAGTGAAAACTGAAGAAGTTAAAAAAACAAAAGTGGTTTCAGTTTTGTAAATAATGAAGTTGATTAACAAGAAAATGCATCGCTTTCGCGATGCATTTTTGATTTTTAATAAAGAAAGAAAATTAATTATCGATTTTCTTTTTCAATTTTGCTGCTCTGTCTTTATCTATTGGCAATAATTCAGTATATACTTTTCTCGCATTTTCTTTGTCGCCTTGGTTTAAGTAAGTCAATCCTAAATAATAACGAGCCAAAGATGCTTCACTATCTTTTGCAATTGCTTTTTTTAATGTATTAACTGCTTTTGCGTTTTCTTCTAATTTATAATAAGCATAACCTAATTCAGTTAAAACATCAGATTTGCTACCATCTAATTTTACGGCTGATTGCAAGGCATTTCTTGCTTCTGTGTAATCTTCTTTATCATTATAACACCAACCTAAATGATAGTAAACTAGTTCATCTTCTTTATCGTATACTATTCCTTTTTCGTACCATTCAATAGCATTGTCAACATCTTTTGGGTCTGAATAGTAATAAATATCAGCAATATTGAAATAATAAATGCCTTTTTCTGGTGCTAGGTCTGCTGCTTTTTTGTAATAATAAATGGCCTCTGAATTGTTTTTTTGTTTAGAATAGCAATATCCTAGTTCATTATAGGTTTCTGCACTTTTCGGATCAACATCAATAGATTTCAATAGTTTTTTTTCTGCTATATCATATTCTTTTTGTTCGTTATAAATCCAACCCATAGAATAATAGATATCACCATTTTCTTCATCTAACAATAAATATTTCTTGTAGTAGGTAAGTGCATCATCATAATCACCATTTTTTTTATATGAATCAGCTAATCCTTTAATTGCGATTTTATTTTTTGAATTAATAGTATAGGCAGCTTCATATTCGCCAATTGCATTTTTATAACTTCCTTTTTTTCGATATGCATAACCAGATTCGTTGTACAGGCGTTCGTCTTTTGAATCCAATAACAAACCTTTGTTTACATAAATAATTGCAGTATCATAGACTTCTAAATCATTATAAAGCCAAGCAATTTGGTAATTGGTTTCTTCATTTTTAGGGTTGAGTTTTAATGCTTTTAAATATGCATTTAATGATGCTCTATAATCTTCGGCTTCTTTAAATGATTTTGCTTTCTCAATCCATTTTTTTTCATCCGTTGTTTGTGCAAACACACCAATTGTACTTACGCAGAGCAACGCAATTAGAAATACTTTTTGCATGGTTTTAATAGTTTTGTTTAATTAAAGATAAATCTTCTATTGTAAAACTGCCAAAAAAAATGGATTTTCTTTTTATATTAGTTGCACCTAAAATCACAAATCGAAAATTAAATTGATATGATTATTCAAACACCATTAGAAAAACTATATAACTGGACAGCTAAACAACCAGAAAAAACATTTTTGCGCCAACCGTTTAATGGTGAATGGCTGCATTTTTCTTGGAAAAAATCCGATGATGAAGTTCGCAGAATGGCTGCCTATTTACGTTCATTAAATTTGCCACCACAAAGTAAAGTTGCCATCATTTCTAAAAACTGTGCTCACTGGATTTTAGCTGATTTAGCAATAATGATGGCTGGTCATATTTCAGTACCGTTGTATCCAACAATTCCAGCTGATTTAATAAGATATTGCTTAGAACATTGCGATGCAAAAGTAGCATTTATAGGAAAATTAGATGATTGGAGCAAACAACGTAGCGGTTTACCTGATAACGTAAAAGGAATTTCGTTTCCACTTTGGACAGAACCTGGTTATGAAAACTGGAACGATATTATTGCCAAAACAGAACCATATACAGAAAACTATATTCCAAAACCTTCAGATATTGCAACTATAATTTATACATCAGGTACTACAGGTTTACCGAAAGGTGTAGTGCAAACGGTTAATGCTTTTTCGTATGCAGCTTGTTGGGCACTGAATGAAATGAAAGATTTATCAGAAGGAGAACGCTTCTTTTCATATCTACCTTTATCGCATATTGCTGAAAGAATGTTGGTAGAAATGGGTGGCATTTATTGTGGTGCAACTATTTCTTTTGCAGAATCTTTAGATTCATTTCCTGCAAATTTAAAAGATACAAAACCTACGGTTTTCTTGGCTGTACCTCGCATTTGGACAAAATTCCAAATGGGAATTTTAGGAAAAATGCCACAATCTAGATTAAATATTTTATTGAAAATTCCAATTATTAATGGTGTTATCAAGAAAAAAATTAAAGAAGGTCTTGGATTAGATCAAGCGAAATATTTATTAACCGGTGCCGCACCAATGCCCGTTGCTGCTATGAATTGGTTTGAAAAAATTGATTTTATTATTTGCGAAGCATATGCTATGACAGAAAATTGCGCATACTCACATTTAACCAGAAAAGAAAACAGAAAACCAGGCAGTGTAGGCACGCCAATGCCAAACTGCGAAGTTCGCCTTGCTGAAGACGGCGAAATACAAGTGAAAAGCGAATGCACGATGTTGGAATATTACAACGAACCAGAAAAAACAAAAGAAGCTATAACAGAAGATGGTTTTTTACGAACTGGCGATGAAGGCAAAATTGATGCAAATGGTTTCTTAAAAATTACTGGTAGAATAAAAGATATTTTTAAAACCGACAAAGGTAAATATGTAGCGCCAGCACCTATTGAATTAGAATTATCAAAAAATACTTTCATAGAGCAAGTGTGTGTGGTTGGTGCAAACTTACCGCAAACAATCGCTTTAGTGGTGCTATCTGCTGACGGAAAAAACGAAGAGAAAGAACAATTAACCAGCAGTTTAGTAGAAACCGTTACCGAAATAAACAAAACATTAGACAAACACGAACGCATTAAGAAAGTAGTAATTATGCGCGATGAATGGACTGTTGACAATAACCTACTAACACCAACCATGAAAGTAAAACGCAATATTTTAGAAAAAGAAAAAGAAAAAAACTACGAAATATGGTACAAAGAAGTTGGTGATGTAGTTTGGGAAAACTAACAATTATGAAAAATTATTTACTCCTTACCTTTTTATCTATTAATGCCATTAATTTAAAAGCAACTGATTTTAATTTTTGGGGAATTGATGTCAGTAAATCTCATGTAGAAATTTCTGGTTGTCTTGTAGAAGAATTAAAAGACAATACCATTTTCAGTAAAGTAAAAGTTACAGCTGACACCTATACATTTGCCAATGAAAGACCTGTATATTCTTGTTATTATGGTGATGAAATGGCCTGTTTTTCAAAAGCTACAGAAATTATAGATACAAAATTTGGAAATCCACTTGAAGTATATGCTTATAATGAGAATAATCCATTTTCATCGAAAGCATCTTTCTTTAATATTTGGAAATATAACCAAGATGACCAACATTATGTGTTATTGCTTTTTGGAAGTGGCGAAGGAATGACACTAGACGTTATTCATTTTGTTTCAGAAAAAAGATTGAGACAATATATCTTATCTACAATTAATAGTTTCCATTTTTCTATAAAACCAGAATTAAATCGTTATCTCGACAAATAAACAGAGCTGTTGTTTTTTAATAAATAAAATTCATATAATAATATTTTTATAATTTATTCAACGCATCGACATACGCTTTTGCTGTTGCGTAAATTACATCGGTATCATTTCCAAAGCCATAATAAAATACACCATCTTTAGAAATTTGTATATGCACTTTTCCGGTGTCTTCGCTGCCACCAGTGATGGCTTGCACTAAATATTCTTCTAAGCGAACTGGCTCTTTTACTATCTTGTCAATTGCTTTCAGCGTTGCATCAACAGGACCGCAACCATCAGCAATTTCTATGGTTTTCACGCCATTTTTTACTAAAGCAACAGTTGCACTTGCCTGATGTTTTTTTCCGCAATGCACTTCTAAATGATCTATTTCATAAATTTTTCCTTCACGGCTCTGACCCATCATTTCCAACAAATCTTCGTCATAAATTTCTTTTTTCTGATCGGCAACATCTAAGAATTTTTTATACGTTACATCTAGTTGTGCTTGATCCATTTCAAACCCAATTTTTTCTAATCGATGTTTCAAAGCAGCTCTTCCACTTCGCGCAGTTAACACAATTAATGATTCTGGTACACCAACATCGTGTGGATTGATGATTTCATAATTTTCTCTGTTTTTCAAAACACCATCTTGATGAATACCTGAAGAATGCGAAAATGCATTTCTGCCAACAATTGCTTTGTTTGGCTGCACAGGCATACGCATCAAACGCGTAATTAATCGCGAAGTTGGATATATTTTTTTGATGTTGATGTCGCATTGTAATCCTAAACTTGCTTCATGCGACTTCAGTACCATTGCAATTTCTTCTAACGATGTATTACCAGCGCGCTCACCAATTCCGTTTACCGTTACTTCTACTTGTCGCGCGCCGTTTTGCAAAGCAGCCATAGAGTTTGCCGTTGCCATTCCTAAATCATTGTGGCAATGCGCCGATAAAATTGCTTTGTCAATATTCGGAACGTTATTCATTAAATGATTAAAAATAGTACCGTATTGCGCAGGCAAACAATAACCAGTGGTGTCTGGAATATTGATAACTGTTGCACCAGCAGCAATTACTGTTTCTACCATTTTTGCCAAAAAATCTAAATCAGCGCGACCAGCATCTTCGCAGAAAAATTCAACGTCGTCCACATAGTTTCTAGCGTATTTGGTTGCCCAAGCTGCTTTCTCTAAAATGTTTTCGTGCGTAGTTTTTAATTTATTTTTGATGTGAATATCAGATGAACCAATACCTGTGTGTATGCGACCACGTTTTGCGTGTTTCAATGCTTCGGCAGCACAATCAATATCAGCAGCAACAGCTCGTGTGAGTGCGCAAATGGTTGGAGTGAAAACATTTTTGGTAATTTCTACAACTGATTTAAAATCGCCAGGTGATGAAATTGGAAATCCAGCTTCTAACACATCAACACCTAAAGCTTCGAGTGCTAAGGCAACTTCAATTTTTTCAATAGTGTTTAGTTGGCAGCCAGGAACCTGCTCGCCATCGCGCAAAGTAGTGTCGAAAATAAAAACCTTGTTGTTCATGTTTGTTTGTTCGTTAACAATTCACTGTTCACGTTTTGTGGTGAAACAAATTATTGTAATAATTAGTACTGAAGAATCAACTAAAAGTACAAAACAAATGCGTGCATTGCATTAGCAAGAAGTTAAGAATTGTTTAAATGATAAGTCAATTATTTTTTTTAGATTTGATACAAAACTCTTATATGAAAGAAAGTAAAATACAAATGAAAGCTGTTATATTAAAAGCAGCAGATATGGATGTTACTTATATTGATATTCCATTTGATGTAGAAAAAACCTTTGGCAAAAAAAGATTAAAAGTAAAAGTTTGGTATGATAAAGTATTGTATCGTGGTTTGCTCACCAAATACAACGGCAGCTACAATTTAATTATAAACAAAGAAATAAGAGCGCAACTTGGTAAAAACGCAGGCGATATTATCAATGTTAAAATTGAAGAAGACATAGAAGAACGCAGCGTTGAATTACCAAAAATAATGCTTGATTTTTTTAAGAAAGAAAAAGAATTAAAAGGCATTTTTGACAAGTTGGCTTATACACACCAAAAAGAATATATTACTTGGATTGCATCTGCAAAAAAAGAAATTACTTTACAAAATAGATTGATTAAATTTAAAGAATTATTAGAACAAAAAAATAAACGATAACAACGTGATTTATATTTTTTTATTATCCTTTATACTAACCGTCATTTATATTATCATCATGCAAACTTACATGAATGAATGGAGTGAAATTGAGGAAGTACATACATTGTCAGACGACGTCAATACAGCAGTATCCATTATTGTTCCAGCGCGAAACGAAGCAAAAAATATAGGTAATTTACTTGCCGATTTGACACAGCAAGTATATCCAAGTCATTTAATAGAAATAATAGTAGTAGATGATTTTTCAGAAGATGAAACCTTTTCAATTTGTCAGCATTTTTCAAAAGATTTTTCATTCATTAAAGTATATAAACTTCAAGAATTAATCAATGAAAATGAGATTGGTGATGCCTATAAAAAGCGAGCAATAGAAGCAGCCGTGCAAAAAGCAACTGGAAAATTAATCATCACAACGGATGCAGATTGCCGATTTCAAAAACATTGGTTGCATAGCATTGTTTCGTTTTATGAAAAAGAAAAATGTGCGCTAATAGCAGCACCAGTTGGTTACTACAATGAAAAAACTAGATTTCAGCATTTTCAAGCACTTGATTTTTGTGGTATGCAAGCAATTACAGGCGCGATGATAAACATGGAAATTTATAACATGGCAAATGGTGCCAATTTGGCTTATGAAAAAGAAGCATTTTTAGCTGTTGATGGATACAAAGATATTAGTCAAAAAGCAAGTGGCGACGATATGTTGCTCGTTTATAAAATTGCACAACAATTTCCTAATAGAATTAGATTTTTAAAAAACAAAGCTGCTATTGTTTTAACAGAACCTATGCAAACTTTATCAGATTTTTTACAGCAACGATATCGTTGGACCAGCAAATCTAGGTCTTATCAAAACAAAAAAGTCACCTTAATTCTCGGACTCATTTATTTATTCGTTGTAAGTATTTGGTTTAATGTTTTTTTCTTTATTGGAAAAGCAATTTTGAGCACTATCTTTCCTGACCCAACTATTGGTGGTTTATTAAGTTTTTTGACATCGTTATTAGTATTAATGGTGGCTATTGTTCAAATAATATGTAAAAGCGTGGTCGATTATTATTTTCTAAAAAGCGCTTCTTCATTTTTTAACCGACACGATTTAATGAAAACATTTTTCAGCAGTGAATTATTGCACATTTGGTACATCGGATTTGTCGGAACTTTTGGAAATATTTTAAATTATAAATGGAAAGGCAGAACATTAAGATGAAAAAAATTGTTTGCTAGTTATTAGTTTACAATTTACAATTCGAAACATCTTGGTTTCGTTAAAATTCTATTGATTTCATTTAAATAGCACTGTAAACGCTTAAAAAATGTGAATTTTTCTTATCTAAGCATTAATAATTGCTTATAAACCTACCTAAATTTTAGAATTCAACGTTAAATCTGTATCTTCGTACCTCTTAAAAATACACTCTTTTGAAGAAGGGATTCTCTATATTTTGTCTTTTGGTAGCTTTGATAAGCGCATCAAAATCAGCATTTTCACAAGAAAATGAGATTGGTGCGTGGATTGGTACTACTGTTTATTTAGGAGATTTAAACCCAACAGTATCCTTTAAAAATGCACGTTGGGGCGCAGGTGCATTTTTTAGACACAATATTAACAATAGAATGTCGGTGAAAGCAGGTTTTAATTATGGTTTTTTAGATGCCGCAGATAAGCGAATCAAACGCTATCCATATTTGCAGGCGCGGAACCTAGATTTTAAATCACAGATTGCTGAAGTTGCTATTACATACGAAATTAATTTCTTCAAATATTCTACTTTTGAAAGAAATACAAAACGTTGGACACCATACTTATTTGGAGGAATTAGCATGTTTTATTTCAGTCCTTACACAAAATATGATGGCAATAAAATTGCGTTAGAAAAAGTTGGAACAGAAGGACAAAAAACACCAAATAGACCTAATAAAAATCGTGGATACAATACCTATTCATTTGGAATTCCTTATGGTGGTGGCTTTAAAGTAGCGATCAATCAAAATTGGGCTCTAAATGTGGAAGCAAGCACACGCTTTACATTTACTGATTTTTTAGATGATGTGAGTGGTAGTTATGCAGAACCAGAAGACGTAAATTTTTTCATAAATGGTAGCGGTCCTAACATCGCACCATTTTTAGCAGATAAATCAAACCCAAAAATTGGCATTCCAGGAAAACAACGTGGCACCAGCAGTGAAAAAGATAGATTTATGATGATTGGCGTTGGCATTACCTATACATTTATCAATATAAGATGTCCTAAAGTACTTAATTAATTGAGCATAGAGAACGAAATATCATACAAAGAAAAAGTGGACATTAAACGCTTGCCAGAACATATTGCAATTATCATGGATGGCAACGGAAGATGGGCAACCGCACAAGGTAAACATCGAATTTTTGGTCATAAAAACGGTGTGAAAGCAGTGCGCGAAGTAACAGAAGGTTGTGCAGAATTAGGTGTAAAACACTTGACTTTATATGCGTTTTCTACTGAAAACTGGAACCGACCTAAAACAGAAGTTTCTGCATTGATGCAATTATTATTTCTAACGATTGGAAAAGAAATTAAAACCTTACAAAAAAACAATATTCGCTTAAATGCCATTGGCCATATTCATAATTTACCTGAATCTAACCAAAAGGCATTGCGTGAAGTAATGGAAGCAACCAAAAACAATACACGCATGACGTTGACGTTGGCGCTGAGTTATGGTTCAAAAGAAGAAATCACAGAAGCCTCCAAAATTTTAGCTCAACAATATAAAGATGGAAAAATTTCGCTAGAAGACATTAATGCTGAAACCATCAGTAAGCAATTATATACCAAAGATATTCCAGATCCTGAATTAATGATTCGCACAAGCGGTGAACATAGAGTCAGCAATTTTTTATTATGGCAATTGGCATATTCAGAATTATATTTTACCGAAAAATTTTGGCCAGAATTTACCAGAAACGATTTATTTAAAGCTATCTATGATTACCAAAATCGTGAACGAAGATTTGGTATGACCAGCGAACAGATTACTGAACAATTAACTACGAACAACTAAATGAAGATTTTTAAAAAACAAGTAACCACAATTTTATTTTTTTGTTCTTGCTTATTAGTAGCCAGCTTGAGTGTTTACGCACAAGGTGTAACTATGAAATCAATTAAACCAACAGAACGATTTGTAGATTCAATTCCTGCTTCTGCTTACGAAAATGTTATAGTTGATTCTGTAATAGCTGTTACAAATGCAGTTGCGGATTCAGCATCTATTGCTATTGATTCTGCTGCGGCTGCCTTAGATGAAGAAGCTGCACGAATTGCAGATTCTACACGTATTGCAAATGCAGATCCAACGTTTAAGGAACCCAAAAAATACACTATTGCTGGACTAGAAATTACAGGAACGAACTTTTTAGATAAAAATATTATTCGCTCTCTAACAGGATTGAAAATTGGTGATAAAATCACCGTTCCTGGCGATGAAATCACAAAATGTATAAAAAGTTTATGGAAACAAGGTTTGTTTGGTGATGTAAAAATGATTGCTAACAAAATTGAAGGTGATAATATTTATATGACCGTTGAAGTGGTAGAAAAACCAAGATTAAGCAACATCACTATCAAAGGTTTGAAAAAAAGTGAAGTAGAAGATTTGATGAAAAAACTGGAAGTGATGAAAGGCAAACCACTCACAGATGCCTTAAAACTAAACATCAGAAACACTATTGTAGATCAATATGAAGACAAATCATACTTACACCCAACTATAGTAATTACGGAAGACAAAGATAAAAGCTTAATAAATTCTGCAGCTATAATTGTAAATGTAGATAAAGGAAACAAAGTAAGAATTGACAACATTGACTTCATTGGACGCAAAGATGGCGAATTGACGAAAATGCGCAAAGCTATGAAAGGAACGAAAGAAAGTTCTAAAGTAGAAATCAATTTACATGATGGAAGAAGCAAAAAACAAAAAGCTAAAGACGTTGCTTACACATTAGCCAATTTAAACATCAATTCAGTAAAAGATTTCTTTGTTGATAGATTTAGAATTAATTTTAAAGGTTCGAAATTTAATGAAACTAAATACGAAGAAGACAAACAAGCTTTAGTTGATTATTACAATGCAATTGGTTATCGTGATGCTAAAATCACGTCTGATCAAGTAATTAATAATGAAAACGGAAACGTAAGCATCAAAATAAATATTGATGAAGGACACAAATATTTCTTCAGAAATATTAACTGGAAAGGAAATACTAAGTTTACGACAGAACAATTATCTCGTGTTTTAAATATTAAAAAAGGTGACGTTTACAACGCAAGTTTATTACAACGCAGAATATCTCAAGACCAAGATGGTGGTGATGTA
Organism: uncultured Saprospirales bacterium; assembly: GCA_938008535.1. Taxonomy (GTDB): domain Bacteria; phylum Bacteroidota; class Bacteroidia; order Chitinophagales; family JADIYW01; genus JADJSS01. Next base: position 14,590 of record CALLKF010000165.1, read on the forward strand.
AGCTCTTTATATTATGATGATGGTTACTTATTCTTCAATATCAATCCAGTAGAAACCTTAGTTGAAAACGATTCTATTGATTTGGAAATCAGAATCAATGAAGGACCTCAGGCAACCATCAAGAATGTAATCATTGAAGGCAACGACAAAACCAACGAACACGTTATTCGTCGTGAGTTACACACATTGCCAGGCAATAAATTTAGCCGTTCAGAATTAATTCGTTCACAAAGACAAATTGCACAATTAGGTTATTTTGATCCACAGGAAACAAAAGTTGAACCTATTCCAAATCCAATTGATGGAACTGTTGATATCAAGTATACTGTAAAAGAAAAATCTGCAGATCAAGTAGAATTATCTGCTGGTTATGGTGGAAGACAAGGTGGTTTAATTGGAACTTTAGGTTTAAAATTCAATAATTTCTCATTAAAAAATATTATCAATAAAAAAGCTTGGTCGCCTTTACCAACTGGTGATGGACAACAACTTACTCTTAGAATTGAAAGCAACGGAAAAAGATATCAGAATTACAATTTCTCTTTCACTGAACCTTGGTTAGGTGGTAAAAAACCGAATGCATTTACTGTAGCTGCGTTCCGTTCTCGTGTACAAAACGTAGATCAAAATGACTCTAAAAAAGTGCTTGGAAAACAAATCACCAATGGTATTTCTGTTTCTTTAGGCACACGCTTGAAAAAACCAGATGACTTTTTTATTGTACAAGCTGGTGTAAATTATTATGGTTATAAATTGCAAAATTATTTAGGTTACTATGTAAACAACACACCTTTAGATTCTGGTAACTTCAATAACTTAAACTTTAAACTTACACTTTCCAGAAACTCTATCAACCAACCAACCTTTCCTACTGGTGGTGCTCAGGTAGAACTATCATGTCAATTTACACCACCATATTCTTTGTTTAGAAAAGACAATAATTTTGACGGTAAAACATTGGCAGAAAAATACAAGCTTTTAGAGTATTACAAATTTAAGTTGAAAATAGACTGGTATCAAAAACTAACAAAAAGCGCGGACAAACCTCTTGTTTTACGTGTTGCAGCAAAATTTGGTTTCTTAGGTTCATATAATAAAACGTTAGGAGTTACACCATTTGAGCGTTTTGAAGTTGGTGGCAATGGTATTCCATCTTCTGTTACATTATTTGGAACTGATATTGTTGCTCATCGTGGATATGAAGGGGCTTACTCAACAACTGGTGGTGATCCTTTATACAATAAATTTTTATTAGAATTAAGATATCCGTTCTCATTAAATCCATCTGCTACCATTTTTGGTGTAGTTTTCTTTGAAGCTGCTAATACATACAAATCATTTAAAGACTACAATCCATTTAAATTAAAGAAAAGTGTTGGACTTGGTTTGCGTGCTATTTTACCAATGTTTGGTTTAATCGGAATCGACTATGGCATACGTTTTGATAACGCTAATGGTAGTCCAATTAAAAACAGTACTGGATTTTTTGATTATATAGGTAAGAACGGAAATATTTCATTTATCTTAGGATTTGAACCTGAGTAATGATGAATGATTGACGATGAATAATTAACGATTAAAAATTATTAAAATGAAAAAATTTATTTTATCAATAGTTTTCTTTGTAGCAGTAATTGTTACTGCACACGCGCAACGCTTTGCTTATGTTGATACTAAATACATTTTAGAAAAATTAACAGATTACAAATCAGCACAACAAAAACTCGATGAGCAAGCAGCCACTTGGCAAAAAGAAATTGATACAAAAAATGATGCTTTGAAAAAAATGTACACAAAATATCAAGCAGAAGAATTTTTGTTATCTGCTGATTTAAAAAAACAACGCGAAGATGAAATTGTAAAAGCAGAAGATGAATTGAAAGATTTACAAAAAAACAGATTTGGCTACAATGGCGATTTATTTAAAAAACGCCAAGAATTAATTCAACCAATACAAGACAAAGTATTCGATGCAATTCAGAAATTAGCACAACTACGTGCGTATGATTTTATCTTTGATAAAGCATCTGGAAGCACATCAATGTTATATACAAATCCAACGTATGATGTAAGTGAAGAAGTCTTGAAAAAACTCGGCATGTAAATTGTATTATCAATAAAAATTAAAACAAATCAAAACCAATAATTAATTAAACAAAAGAAATGAAAAAATTATCTATTCTATTCGTTGCAGTGATTGCATTAGCAGCAAGCTCATACGCACAAAAAGCAAACAAATTCGGATACTTAAACTCTGCTGAATTATTATCATTAATGCCAGAAAAAGTAAAAGCTGATTCTGTTATTGATAAATATGGTGCCGATTTAGATGCATTAGGTCAACAAATGTATGCTGAATATCAGAAAAAAGCTACTGACGCACAAACTAAAGTAGAGAAAAAATTATTATCTGATGAACAAGCTGAAATCATTGGAAAAGAGTTAGCTGATATGGAAAAACGTATTCAGGATTTCCAACAAACATCTCAACAAAAAGTGCAAGACAAACAAGATAAAACATACGCTCCAATTTTACAAAAAGTAAACGAAGCTATTAAAAGTGTTGCTAAAACAAATGGCTATACTTATATCTTCGATTCAGCTGCAGGAAGTTTATTATATGTAGAAGAATCTGACAATATTTTACCTTTATTAAAAGCATACTTAAAATTGCCTGAACCAAAAGTGAAAGCACCAGCATCTGGCGCAACACCAAAATAATTTTATAAAACCAATACAAAAAGGTTCTGAATTTTAAACATTCAGAACCTTTTGTTTTTTAAAGAAGATTGTAGAACTTTGTTTTTAACTAATCAAAAAAATAAAGACTTTTTGCAATAGAATAAAGAAATACTTAGTTGTATGGAAACTTTGTTCCTTTGCGTCTTTGCGTGAAACACATGAACACAAACGCACAACAAGCCATTGGCTTATTCGATTCTGGAATTGGTGGTTTAACCGTTGCCAATGCTTTAATCAACCAATTGCCAAACGAGTCGCTTATTTATTTTGGCGATACAGCGCATTTGCCGTATGGCGATAAATCAGCAGACACGATTCGTTATTTTACCAAAACGATTGGCAATTTTTTATTGTCGAAAGAGTGCAAAATTATAGTAATTGCGTGTAATACTGCATCGTCTGTTGCGTATGAAATGTTGCAAAATTTGGCTGGCGACAAAGCGCATGTATTTTCGGTTATTGAAGCGGTTGTCGATGAAATCATCCGAAAAAAATATAAAAAAGTTGGTGTAATTGGAACGTTAGGAACGATCAATTCTAATGCATATAAAACAAAAATAAACGCAAAAGATGCAACAGTTGAAGTGCATCAGTTAGCAACACCATTGTTAGCACCCATGATAGAATCTGGTTTTGTAGATGGACAAATTTCTCACTTGGTAATTGAAGAATATTTGAACGCACCAGAATTGCAAGACATTGAAACTTTAATTTTGGCTTGCACACATTATCCTTTAATAAAAAAAGAGATTGAAGATTATTATGCTAAAAAAAATAAAAAAGTAGATGTGTTGGCAACCAATGAAATTGTTGCTGTTCATATCAAAAAATTTATGATAGAAAATGGCTTGGTGAATTTTGAAAAAAAAGGCAAAAACTCATTTTATGTTTCTGACTATACCGAAAGCTTTGAAAAAACCACACAACTTTTTTATAAAGAATCGATTGATTTAATTCAGATGCCGTTGTTTAAATAAGCAGTTTATCGTGTATAATAAATTGTCTTTAATTAATTTTTAGAACCATTAAAAGTACCAATATCTGTTTCAGATTTATTTACAATTTTCCCTGAAATACTTTTGTTACTTATTTTTCCTCTATAATCATACCAAGCTGAAGGATAAGAAGATTTAAATGACCATACCACAGAATCTCCGTTTTGTGTGTAACCACTTGTAATATTATTTACAACAGTAGCACCTTCTGTGTAATTGAATGAACCATCTGAGTTAAATTTGATAGTGTAAGTACCATTTGCGGCTGCCGAATAATTAATTTTCCAGGTAGTTCCTTTCACATCATTTGATTCTTTTTTACAGCTAAATAGTATTATACTAAATAATACTATTACTATGGTGATTTGTTTTTTCATAGTTAATATTTTTAGATTATGATTAGAAGCTAATCTATTAAAAAAAATTGACAAATGTAAATTTTCTACTTAAAAAAATACATTAATGTAATAAGATCGTATCCAATTCTTTTTCTAATGGCTTTAAGTTATTTAAATATTGCTCGAAACTATCAATATAATCAAGCTCTTTAAACGCTTTTTCAATATCTAATGTATTTTGCTTACACAAAACTGCATACTTTTTTTGCGATAACGTTTCTGCTAAATATTCCTGTTCGGTTTGTCCTTCTGCAGGAATTAAAATTGCCTTTTTACCAAGCACTGCCAAATCCATCACTGTTGAATAACCAGAACGACAGATAATAGTTTGTGCTTTTTGCAATGCAGTAAATAAATCGTTTGTATTTAAGTAATTGATAGTTGTAATGTTGTTTTCCGTTTCAATTTTTTGTTCAGTAGTTTTTCCTTTTATCAATAAAACTTTTACACTACGATTGTTTAATTTCTTTTTTAATTCAGTTTCTAAAAAACTTCGTTGCGGTTCTGGTCCGGATAGCACGACTAAAATTTCAAACTCTAACTCGTCTATAAAAGAAATCGTCTTTACAAAATTTGAAAATCTACTTTGAATACCTATAAATGTATGAGGAATTTTAAACGAAATACCATGTGATAATTTTCCAGAAAGATTGGTTTTATTTTCTTCATCAGGAATCCAAAGTGCATCGAATTTATGTATTTGTCGCAAATGCAGTTTTAAAAAAATTGGATTCATAAATCGCAATGAATTAGGTGCTTGCAGCGCAATTTGGTGGCAAATAAAAATGCTTTTTATGTTTTCATTTCGTACACCATAACGATTGTCAGAAATGATTAAATCTATGTTTTCTTGCTGTGCAATTGAAGCAATTTCTTTGTTTTCAGCAGCAATTGTTTTTAATATTTTTGGCGTTTGCAACAGCGCATGGAAAGCAGCATTTTTGCCAACTGCATACGAAATATTATATCCAGGCAACTCAAAAAATGTCAAATTTGGATATTGTTCTTTCAACAAAAAAAAGGAATCTCCATTGCCAGCAATTAGTACACGATGATTTTTCTGCAACAATAAATCAATCAAAGGCATGCAGCGTGTAGCATGACCAAGACCCCAATCTAATGGCGCAATTAATACGGTTTTATGTGTTGTTGCTTGAATAATATGGTCGTTAATTTATTTTCTCTAATTGTTCTAAAAGCCACTTTTTTTCAGAACATGGTTTGCTTTCTTCAATGAATTTTTTGGCAATTTCTTTTTTCTTTTTTAAATACGAACGCTGGCTTGCAGTAATTGTTTTTAACGTAATTAATCGCTTGGTTAATTTAGCAATATTGATGTAATTATTTTTATAAATCAAATCTAATTTTTTGCGTTTCAACAATGCTAAAATGCTGCCAATTAAATATTCGAGTGGTTCTATATAATTCAGTTCGAAATAAATTTTCATCAAAATATTCTTTGCTGCAAGATTTAATAACAAGTCATCATAGTCTGCTTTTTGTAATAGTTTGATAGCTGCATCGTAATTTTTTCGTTCGTATTCTAAATATGCTTTGTTGTAACTCAATGAACTTTGCTGATATTTTTCTTCTAAAAAACCGATATAATCTTTGATAAATTTTTCTGTCCATTTATATTCTTTTAACCGAATACCAACGGTTACAATATTTTTATAAGTAAAACGCGACAAAAATCCTTTTTCTAAAAACGCACCGCTTTTTATACCAATTTTATTGATGTCAAACGATTTTCGCGCATAACCATCTTTGCCAATATTGTTCATTTGAATGCAATAATTGTTGGCATAAATTAAAATATCGCGAGCTTCAATTTTCGGAAATAAATGTAAATGTGTGTTGATTAAATTCAATAATTTTTCAAAATTTTCTTCGTGATTATGTTGTTTTAAAATCTGAAAGATATAGTAATATATGGCAATTGCAGGTATGTCTAATAATTTATTATTATTTTCTAAATGAATTAAAATTTCATCGAAAAAACCATAATCATATTTTTTTTGATGCACTTGCTCATGCGAAACCAACATGCAAGCTTGCTTCATTTTTTCTGCTAAAAAATAAATGTCAAAATTGGAAGTCAGTTTTTGAAAATCGTATTCTGCAGTTCTGCTTAAATTTCGTTTTTCGTTATAACGTTCTGTTTCTATATCAAAATAACGTTCGTAAAAAGTGGAATTTTTATAAGGAAACGTATCCATTATTTTTATGGTGTCTTCATATGTTTTATAAAAATTTTTATGCTGACTTAAATTATTATACGCATCCATTAATTTCACTTTTTGCAAAAATGGATCTTCTTCAATTTGTTCAAAAATCAAAAACTTCTCTATCGTTTTAAATAAATAACTCATGTACAAACGCAACTGTTGATCATTGTACGTTTGCTTCGGATGGATTTTTTTATAAATGGTTTCTTTCGTTGGAAATGTTGCATTGTTTTCAACACAATCATTTAGTATTTTATATAAAACTGCTACTTCTTCTTGACTATTTAAATATGCTGATTGCACAAATTTTTCTAAACTTCTGCGTTTCCATTTATTCAACACCAATAAAATGGTATATACTTTACTGTTTTCCATTTAACTATAAATAATTGTTTTGCAATAAGATATGCAATATAATATACATTTTCCAATTTACAAAGCACAAAATTTGTATTACCGCAATTCGATAATTTTGCCTACATTTAAAAGTTATAATAGTAGCAAAAAAACATACGTTTTCTTGTAAATAAAATACTTCTAGTATGCAAAAGGTTTTCCGATATCTGTTTATTATATTATGGTTTTGTTCTGCAAATAGTTTTGCAAATTCTGGCTTTGTAAAACCGCTTTTTGGAATAGAACCATTGCAAATTGTGGAAGCAAATAATAAAGGTGCTATTTTATTAACGCGTGCTTACATTGGTTATGTTGGTTATGATTATTTACAAGCAACCGATTCTGTTGGTAATGTAATTTGGCTCACCAACCTTTTTTCAATACAAGATACTTCGGTTATAAATGGAGTTGATTTAATAAAATCGAATGATGGAAATGTTTGGATTATTTCACACTTTAAAAACGGAAACAATTCTTTACAACAAAAAATATCAAAAATAATAAACGGAAATATTGTTTCAACAAATGCATTGAATACGCCAGATTCATTGCAACCATTGCCATTGCGAACGTATGCAACAACAGATGACAATGGAATTTTACAAGTGCTGACAAATTCAAACAGTACGCAATTTTATTTGCAGAAAATAAATGCACAAGCACAAATTGAATTTACAAAACCAATCAACAGAATTAATTTCAACCATACATTAGACACGATTTCAATGTATGGTTTCCAATATCAAATCAGAATTTTAAAAGAAAACAGCAATCAGTTTTTTATCACAGGTTTAGGTTTTAATGCATCGACATTAAAGTATGAATGTTTCCAAACCATAGCAGATTCAACAGGAAATTTTTTACAATACAATCATTTTCCATTGCCAGAAATTCCTAAGATAGACAGTTCGTTTGTGTTTATGTATGATGCAAAATTTTTGAATACCAATAAAATGCGCACAGTTATTGCGCAAATCAAGCCAAATCAGCCATTCAGTAATTTTTTCGTGCATGATTTAGATATCAATACTACAGCTGAAAATTTGATGTATTCGTTTCATGATTCAAGTACTTTGTTGCAATTGCCTGTTCGTCTTTTGTTAGAAAAATCAGGTAATTTAATAACGTTCAAAGCAAATTCTATAGCTAAGAAAAATGCAGTTGGACAACTTTTATGGAACCGAACTATTTTTCCGGATCGAACAATTGGAGTTGGCACAGAAGTTGGCGATTATGTGCTTTTAAATAATTTGCAAATTCTGAATGATAGTTCCTTTTATATTATTGGAAGATTTGGAAAAAAGTTTAGCAACGGTTTTAATTTGGTATTAGGCGTTCTGATTAAAGCAAATAAAAATGGTGTAATTTACGAACGATTGATAAAAGGTAATGTGTTTGTAGATGCCAGTAAAAACTGTATGTTCGACGCAGAACCAGGTTTTAAAAATGTATTGATAGAAGCAAAAAACACAAACAGTATTTTCTATGCTGTTACAGATAGTATAGGCAATTACAGCATTCCAGTTGACAATGGAATTTATGAAGTGAAACCATATTTGCCAAACAATACTTATTGGAATGCCTGTGTTGCTTCGGTTTCTGTTAACACATTAATTGATACAACAGTTGAAAATTTTGCGTTTCAAAAAAATGCTGAATGTCCATTTTTAAATGTAGATATATCGACACCTTATTTGCGTCGGTGTTTTGATAATACCTATCAAATAAAATACAGTAACAACGGAACAGCAACTGCTCAAAACTCTTTTATAAAAATTGAATTAGATAGTAATTTTCAATTAAGTACATCAACGATTCCATGGAGTGCTGTGAATGGAAATATTTATACTTTTCCTGTTGGAAATATAGATGAACAACAATCTGGAACATTTAGTTTTCAGGCATTTTTGGCTTGTGGCGACAGTACAGTTTTAGGTCAAACGCATTGTGTAGAAGCAAGTATCTTTCCTGATTCCTTATGCGTTGCAACTGATGCACGTTGGGACAAATCGAACATTGTAGTGAGTGGAAAATGTGTTGGTGATTCTGTAGAGTTAAGTATAAAAAATACTGGTGTTGGCAACATGCTTAATCCAAAAAAGTTTTATGTTTTAGAAGGCGATTTTTTACGTGCTGCACCACAAAATTTTCAACTAAATAGCAACGAAGAAATTTTTATAAAAGTGCCAGCTACTGGAAATACAATAACACTAACCGCACAGCAATCCGACTTTTTCCCATATCCAGGAAATGCAACAGTTAGCATTGAAGCGTGTAATGGTAACTTGCAATTAGGTGTTTTCAATCATTTTTTACAGGATAATTCTTCGCCTTTTATTTCCACATTTTGCTCACAAAATATTGGCTCTTATGATCCGAACTTTAAAGCTGCAACACCAATAGGTATTGATAGTTTACATTATGTTACTAACAAAACACCGATTAAATATATAGTACATTTTCAAAACGTTGGAACTGATACTGCGTTCACCGTTTCTGTCGTTGATTCTATTTCTAGTTTGTTAGATATTACCACTTTAAAAATGGGTGCGAGTTCGCATATTTATACCTATCAGATAGAAAATAATGGCGTGCTGAAAGTAAATTTTTCTAACATCTTATTACCTGATTCTTTAAAGAATGAACCAGCTTCTAATGGTTTCTTTGCATTCACTATTTTGCCAAAAAACAATTTGGCTGACAATACTGTTTTCACCAATAATGCAACTATTTATTTTGATTTTAATAAAGGTATTTCTACTAATAAAATCTTTCATACGATACGCGAAGATTTATATCGCGTGTTGTTAACTGTACATCAAAACAATAATGAGTATATCAACATCCATTGTTACCCAAATCCATTTTCAGATAGAATTACGTTTAATATTGATAACAACCAAAACCAGCAAAAACAATATCAGTTGGTGTTGTATGATGTAAATGGAAAAATTATTTTTTCTGCATCGATTAAAAGTAAACAGGAAATTGTGTTGCCAAACTTATCAGCCAATATCTATTTATATACTATCTCAGATAATAAAAATGTATTGGCTTCTGGAAAGATTTTGAAAGAATAGAAATCAAACCAAAATTAAATTTAAACTGTTTCTTATATTTGATGTATGGTTGCGCCATGATTAGTATGTCGCAGTTAATTAAAATCAATTACATGAACAAAATCAATCTTTTATTTTTAGCATTTATTTTTGCTTTTGCAAGCTGCAACCACAACGCAAAATCTGGCGCTGGCGATGCTGCATTCGACAAATTAGCAGAAGAATATTTGAAAGGATATTTAACTTGGCGACCACAATCTGGCACTTACTTAGGTTTGCATGAATACGATGGAAAAATTACCGATTACAGCAAAACATCAATAAATGCTGAGCTTTCAAGGTTAAAAGACTACGATCAAAAATTAGCGGCCATTGATTCTGCTTCTTTAAGCACTAAAAAATATTACGATTGGCGCATGTTGCATTCATCTATTAAAAATGAAATTTTTACAACAGAAGATTTGCATTATTACACCACCAATCCGATGGCGTATGCTGGTGCAATTGATGTGAATATTTATATTAAAAGAAATTTCGCACCTATTGAACAGCAAATAAAATCTATCATTGCTATTGAAAATGAAGCACCAAAATTATACGAAAACGCAAAATTAAATTTAGTAGATTCTTTATCGAAACCACATACACAACTTGCTATAGATATTGCAAAAGGCACGGCTTCCTTTTTAGGAAATGATTTATTGGTTGCGTTGAAAGATGTAAAAGATACGGCGTTGATGAAAACATTTAACGAAGCCAACAAAAAAGCCATCGATGCTATTAATGATTTTGCTGCTTTTTTAGAAAAAGAAAAATTACCTAAAACGCATAATCATTATGCTATTGGAGTTGATAATTATAAAAAAATGTTGCTATACGGCGAAGGCATAACTATGACACCTGACGAAATTTTAGCAATTGGCATGAAAGAAATAGCTAAAGAACAAGCGTCTTTTGATGCTGCAGCAAAAATCATCGACCCAACAAAAAGTGCAGTTGATGTATATAACGACGTACAAAAAGAACATCCTACAGCAGCCAGTTTAATTCCAGATGCGAAGAAAACATTAGAAGCCATTCGCCAGTTTGTGATTGATAAAAAAATTGTAACCATGCCATCAGAAGTGCGTGTGAAAATAGAAGAAACGCCACCGTACGCGCGTTCGACCACGACGGCTTCTATGGATTCACCTGGACCTTTTGAGAAAAAAGCAACCGATGCGTATTATTATATTACACCGGTTGATTTAAAATGGACACCAAAACAACAAGAAGAATGGTTGGCAAATTTTAATTTTTATACAACAGATGTAGTGTCTATTCACGAAGCATATCCTGGACATTACACGCAGTTTTTGCACTTAAATGCTTCTGATGCATCGAGCATTCAAAAGATTTTTGGCAGCTATGCATTTATTGAAGGTTGGGCTCACTATACCGAAAAAATGATGATTGATGAAGGTTTTTGTAACAATGGCGATGCTATAAAAGCAGCAAAATATCGCATTGCACAATCAGGTGATGCATTGTTGCGTTTGTGTCGTTTGTGCGTTTCTATCAATACACATTGCCATGGAATGACGGTTGACCAAGCGACTAAATTTTTCCAGAATAATTGGCATCAAGGCGAAAAACCATCGCGACAAGAAGCGCTACGTGGCACGTTTGATCCTGGTTATTTATTTTATACGCTTGGAAAATTGCAAATTTTAAAATTGCGCGAAGATTATAAAAAACAAGAAGGCGCAAATTATACTTTGCAAAAATTCCACGATGCTATGTTAGATAATGGCATGCCACCAATTCGCATGATGCGCGAAATTTTATTAAAAGACAAGAAAAGCTGGAACGAGATTTTGTAAGATTTTGCAAGGAATAATACAATAAAATATCTTAAAACAAATTTGTTTTTAGTATCTTAATGGCATAAATCTAAACTATGTCGCAAATACCTATTCGTGTTCCTGAATTTACCGATGCAGAAGCGCAGCAATTGCACGCGGCTTTCGATACCATCAAAACATTGCTGGCTCCTAAATTTATAAATTTAAAACCTGAAGACCGCAAGCAATATGGCAGAATTAAGGAAAAAAGAAAGATGATAATCAATAAAGTAAAAGACTACCACGAAAATATGCCATCGCTTTCTAATGCGAACGTCAATTGGGTGGAGTTTGATAAATGCCACACCACGCGAAAAAATTATATGTTTGTAATGAGCCGATTGAAAGAACTGGAAGAACTTTGCAACGACCCGCGCACGCTGGTAGATTATGTGTTGTATGGCTACGCCATGCAGGATTATAAATGGACAGCGTACAAAGCTACTGATAGTGGTGGCGGAACTGGCGGTTACGAATCTAAATTCAATGAGTTGAACGAGCTTTTGGCAAGAGGAAAGTATAAAAAGAAAACGGACAAACCCAAATAGGCATACCACACTAATTTTTGCCCTTTTTATTAACTAATTGATTATCAATATTAATCACCTGTATTTTTACTAAAAAGATGAATATTTCGGATAATTTCTGAATATTTCACAATTATCATGAATATTTAATAAAAAAAATAAAATTTTAACAAATTATCTGTATATTTCATTAAAATGATGAACATTTCACAAATTATCTGAAATTTTCACAAAAAAGATGAAATTTGGCTTGGTATTAAAACAATACCATTCAAAAACAATTGATAATGAATAGATTATCTGTTTCGGGTATCTTCGCCCCAACTTAGCTTCTCGCGCAGTGTTTTTAGGTAAGAGCTTTCTGGCATGCGCACCAATTTGAGCGTGAAAGGTGCTTTTTTAACTGCCAATTGGTGCGTAGTATCTGCATGCTTAGAGCGCGAATCGATAGAACATAAAAAATTATTGCTTCTGCATTCTACTTCAAACGAGAGAATGGTATAATCTGGAATAATGATTGGTCGCGCATTTAAATTATGCGGCGCCACTGGTGTAATAACAAACGCACCAGAATCCGGAAACATAATTGGTCCTCCACAGCTCAATGAATAAGCAGTAGAGCCAGTTGGTGTGGCAACAATGAGACCATCTGCCCAAAAAGAATTTAAAAATTCTCCATTTAAATACACATGCACTACAATCATAGATGATGAATCGGTTTTGTGAATGGTAAACTCATTTAGCCCAAAATTTACTTCGCCAAAAATAGGTTTGTTGCTTTCCACGCTTATTAAAACACGATTTTCAATAGTGTACGTATTTTGTTGAATCGACTCAACTAATTCTTTAATTTCTTCTTTATGTATATCAGCCAAAAACCCAAGCCGACCCATGTTGATACCTGCTACCGGAATTTCGCTATTACGCACTAGCTGCAGAGTATCTAACAATGTACCATCACCACCAAGTGCCAGCAATAAATCCACTTTGTTTTTTACATCGGTATGGTTTTTAAATGTATTTATTTTTTGTTTAGGAAGGTGTTTTTTGATGACTTTGTGGTATTCATCAAACATTAAAACATCGATGTCGTGCTTGTGCAGTTGCTGCAATAATTCCAACACATACGGTGTATGATCTTCTTTAAAAACTCTGCTGTAAATTCCAATGGTCATGGTTGATGTTTTTTCCTACAATGGCAATTCAAAATGTACATAGAAACCGTGTTGTAAATATCGGTTTGCGCTATATTCTAACCTTAGTAATCTATCGTTGAAAGTTAGTAAATTTAAGCCAATGCCGTAGCCAAACTGCCATTTATTTTTCAATTTATTATTTTCTTCAAAATATCGATCCCAAACATAACCTGCATCAAAATAAGTAGTTAGATAAATATTAAATGGTAAAAAAGTTAAGGTTGAATTTAACAACACTTTATTTTTTTCTTTTACTTTTTTGAAATCTTTAAATCGGAAACTCAGCAAACGGAAACGATATTCATTTTTAAATAATAAAAAATGTTGTCCATCCATCACATTTACTTCGTAACCACGAATACTGTTTTCGCCGTAGCCAAAAGATTTAATTGGTTGTAAATTGTAGGGTTGCTTCAAAGGCCAGGATGATTGCCAGCGAATAGATGCTGCAACAGAAAATTTCTTATGTTTTTTCCAGGTTTTATATTGGCTGAACTGAAAACCTGTGGTGGTCATTTTTGTTTTCAAAAATCCTAAACCATAATTGGTAAAGTTGAATCTAAAATACCAGCCATCCGTTGGATAAGTGCGTAAGTTTCTGTAATCAGCTTCAAACACGTACCCAATTTTGAAGTATTGCTGTTTTTTTTCACCATTTAAAAAGTAATTTGGATTGGCTTGATGTACAGCATCGCTGATAACCGTAATTCCATAACCAGCACTAAAAAAATGCGTGTCGTGAATTTTTCTTCTGTAAGAAACTGTAGGCGAAATTTCTGCTTTTTGTAATTGAATAGGTTTTCCTATTTCCAAAAAATCGAGTACATCATTAGTAGTGTTGAATGCAACACGTTTACTTCGTAACAATAATAAATTAATAGACAGACCAACGGTTTCTTTTTTTCGGTTGAAATTTGGAATAGTGTATCCAAGCTCCAGCTTTTGCGCAAAACCCAAACTAAAAGCAACATACAATAAATCATTTCTGCCTGAAACATTTTTCCATGGAATTTGCAAACCGTATTGCAAACGTTTAAAATCGTGATTGTATTGTCGCCACCATTCAGCAGCATTTCTATCTGCAAATTGAATAATTGGCAACGGAATAATTGCCCAACGTTCTTTTACATTAATTGCCAAATCTAAACTATCGTCTTCCCAATTTTTTATATTGATAGAAATATCTTTAAATAAAGTGAGATTGAAAATGTTGATTTTGTTTTGTAATAGCAATGCGTCCATGTCTTTTGCAGGAAATGAATCATTTTCGTGCAACGTCATTTCACGTTTTATGACAAATGGTTTCGTTTTCTTATTGCCAGTAATCGTGATATTTCTGATTTTTAAATATTGCACAGGTTCTTGCGCTTTGATAATCGACAACGAAAAAAAGACAAGAGTCAACAAAATAAATATGACGCGTTTTGAATACACTTTTGCAAAAATACCTAAAATTAATAGCTATTTCGATGTGTGAAATGTAAGCAAATGTGAATATTGTATTGATTTAAAGTATAATATCTACACTTTAAAAAGCATCAATAAAAAAATCCTGCATAAAAATTATACAGGAATTTAAAGTTTAACGAGTATTGTTATTAGTGCAACAAACCATTTTTTGATAAATATTCAGCAATTTGAACAGCATTAGTAGCTGCACCTTTGCGTAAATTATCTGCAACAATCCACATATTTAGTGTTTTAGGTTGTGTTTCATCGCGACGTAATCTTCCAACAAATACTTCATCTTTTCCATGTGCATTCATCGGCATTGGATAAATGAAATTTGCAGCATCATCTTCCACAATTACACCTTCAGATTTTTCTAGGATTGAACGTACTTCTGCCAAATCAAATTCGTTTTCAAACTCAATATTTACGCTTTCGCTGTGGCCACCCATCACCGGAATACGAATCGTGGTTGCCGTTACTTTGATGTTGTCATCGCGCATTATTTTGCACGTTTCCTTCACCATTTTCATTTCTTCTTTGGTGTAGCCATTTTCAGTAAACACATCAATTTGAGGAATTACATTCAAATCGATTTTGTATTTGTAAGCCATTTCGCCTTCGATGCCGTTGCGTTCATTCATCAATTGGTCAACTGCTTTTTTACCAGTTCCAGTTACCGATTGGTAAGTAGAAACTACCACACGTTTGATCTTATATTTTAAATGCAATGGATTCAAAGCCACCACCATTTGTATAGTAGAGCAATTTGGATTGGCAATAATTTTATCATCTTTTGTCA
>CALLKF010000166.1 GCA_938008535.1 uncultured Saprospirales bacterium
CGAGATAGTGGTCAGTGACTGGAGTTCAGACGTGTGCTCTTCCGATCTTCTTATAAATATGAGCATCGTATTTGTTGTCATTATGCTATTATTTGCAGTTATATTTAAACTGCTTCCAGATGGTAAAATTAAATGGAAATATATAATAGCTGGAGCATTTTGCAGTACCTTTTTATTTATGATTGGCAAATTTGCAATTAGTGCATACATTGGCATTTCTAATATTGCATCAATTTATGGAGCTGCTGGCTCAGTAATCATTATATTAATTTGGGTATACTATACTGCAATGATTTTATATTTTGGTGCTGAGATTGTAAAAGCATACGCTAATTATAATCATTCACCAATTACACCAAATGATTTCTCCGTAAAAATTGAAACTGGAGAAATTGAACTTCCAAAAAAATAATGATTTCGGTGAATAATGTAATATTTTTTATAAGAACTATAACAATTCAGTCTGATTTTGACGCAACTTTGCAACAACAACTGATTCATAAGTAAAATAAATAAATATGGAATTTCAAACAAAATTTGCAATCACAGTAACAATAGTTTTAATAGCAATAACAGTTACGTTTGGCGTTCTTTCATGTGAGCAATTTTCAAGAACAGAAGAAAGTAAAGACATTGCAGTAAATCATAATGAAACAAGATTTACAGATACTTGCCAAGCAAACGATGCTCAATTTTTGGTAGATGCAGCACTTATCAATTATCATGAAATTGCGTTAGGACAACTAGCAAATGCAAAAACAAAAACGCCAGAAATATTATTGATGGCGCAAACCTTGGTTGACGAACACACAAAATCTATGATTGATTTAAAATTATTAGCTGATAAAAAAAATGTAACCTTACCAGCTTCTGGAGAAAATGATTCTAAAGAAGCAAATAATAAATTATTGAAATTAAAAGGTACAGCTTTTGACAAAGCATATTCTACTGTTATGGTTGATGAACATGAAATTGCCATTACAAAATTTGAGAATGCAATAAAAAATGTAATGAATGACGAAATTAGAGATTGGGCCTCGTTAATGTTGCCATCTTTGAAAATGCATTTAGCTGATGCGATTAAATGTCAGCAAAAATTTAGTGTGAAATAAAAATTCAAAAAATTATTAATAAAATAAAAAATAAATAAAATGAAAGACAATCAAAAAGACCAAACGGGTAAAAACGACCAAACAGATCAACAAAAGCAACACAATTCTTCTTCAAATCAACCTTCAAAAAATCGCGAATTTGAGAATGAGAATTTAAAGAAAAAAGAAGATTTAGAAATTGAACAACCAAATAAAGAAGAAAAAGAAAAGAATGAAATTTTTGATCCGAAAATGGAAAAAGATAAAATTCATCCAAACACAGAAAAAAGAATAGAAACTGACAAAATCAAAAAACAACCAGAATCAGTTGAAAAAGATGCAGACAAAACTGATGTTGTTAGCGAACATTTCACAAATCCACAAAAAAATCAAACGCCAGAAAACAAAGATGTAACCAATCAAGATATTCAACATGATATTACAAACAAAAACGATTATGAATCAAAATTAAATTACTAATTGAAGTAGTAATCAACGCAACGGTATTGAAATGAATAATTAAAAGAATGAATAGTTATCCTATACAATGAAATTATGATAATTTTTTAAAAGCGATAAGGATGCTAATTTTATTATGAATAGAGTTTTATTTTTAAATTGTGTGTTTTTACTTTCCATAACTCTATTTTATATTTTGATACCGTTGTTATTTTTTTCAAAAACATAAACTAAACTGGAATAATTTCCAGTTTTTTTTGCTGATTGATTTGATTTAATACCAGTAAAAATTGCCTTAAAATATGCTACTAATTTTGATGTTCCTTTATGCCATTCGCTACGCATCGAAACGTAATAAGCATCTAAAAATAATGGATGCTGTGATTGAAATTGAAATTGATGTTGTTCAACAATCTCCTTAATATTTTTTGGCGAATAATGATAAATATGTCGCGGTACATCTAAAGCATCCCAAAATTTTCCATATTTTTTTGCATCAAAACTTTCAATATTCGGTACTGCAATAATTAATTTTCCATTTGGTTTCAGCCATTTATTAAAATAATCAATTTGATTGTGCAAATCATGTACATGTTCTAAAACGTGCCAAAGTGTAATTACATCAAACTTTTTTTCTTCTATATTTTTTGATGCTTCAACAGAATAAGTATCAACGTTGTTAACTGATTTTGCTACTGTTCTTGCTTGTTCATCTGGCTCTACACCTTCAGCAAAAATATTATTTTGTTTCACAAAACCTAAAAAATCACCAGTGCCACAACCAAAATCTAACAATGAAAAACCTTGTTTTTTATTAACCAAATTTTGTATCAATTCCAGCTTTTTTCCTTTCATATAATTACGCGCATAACGATAAACGCTTTGCACCAAACCTTTTGTGTGGCTGGTATGTGACATATAAGTTGGTGCATTATAATACTTTCCAATCTCATTAACATCTGGTCTTGGATTGGTAAAAACAAAACCACATGCGTTGCATTTTACTATTGTATATTTTTCATCTGCATAGTTATCTTTTGCTTCAGCATATAAACTAAAATCAGATTTTCCGCAGCAATAACAGTTTTGTATAGTTTCCATTTGATAAAGTTGTGAGTCGTGAGTCGTGAGTCAAAAAAAATTACTTGGTAAACTATCGTCACGACTTACGACTCTTAAGTGTTTCTAAATTTTT
This sequence comes from uncultured Saprospirales bacterium, assembly GCA_938008535.1. Taxonomy (GTDB): domain Bacteria; phylum Bacteroidota; class Bacteroidia; order Chitinophagales; family JADIYW01; genus JADJSS01. Next base: position 2,746 of record CALLKF010000166.1, read on the forward strand.
TAATCGCTTTAACAATAATTGGTGGCAATAAATCGTTTGCTAAATTTACCATAGAATTAAACAATTTCATTTTGCCAGAATCTTGTCCATCTCGCGTTGCAAATGTAGTAGTAATTCTTGCTTTATCACCAACATTTACTTCACCTTCAGGTCTTCCATTGGTATAATAATATAACGCAATAGAACGTCTACTTCTATCTGGTGGACACGTTAAAGGATCTGGCAAACCATGCCAAGAAAAATCGGTTGTTGAAAACATAGCCAAGCGATTGAATTGAGGTAAAATTTTAGTTACACATTTACTCATATCGCGTTCCCAAAGTTCAAAATGGCCACCGTATTCTTCTTTCCAATCTTCATTTAAATACACTAAAATATTTAAACGACGATCCAATTTTGTTAATTTATGCTTGTGAAAATCCACATGCATTTTTAAATAACCACCAGGTTTTATTTCATGAAAACCACCACCTTCAAAATATGGATCTGGAATTAATGTTTCTTTAATTCCAGTTAGATTTTGTAAAAACTCTAAAAATGGTTGTGAGTTTAAAAAATGTACGAATGCTTTGGTTTTTTCTCCAAATCTATATTCACCTTTTGTAGCTAATTTTAATTCATTAGGATTTTCATATTTTATATCATCTTTCGTTTTGCCAATTTCTGGAAATTCTTGAATGATTTCACGCAACATATCTGGATTGAATATATCATCAAAATATCCGCTTGGAAAAGGATTTGCATTGATGTATGTATCGTGGTTTTGTTTGCCAAATTCTATTAATTCGGCAACTGTCCAATTATTATTTAAAAAGTTCATGTTGTTTAATTAATACTGAAAGTTACGCAACAAACATCAAATCAATTAAAATTAAGTGTATGATTGTTGTCATATTTTCAGAATAAAAAAAATATTTACAATAAATTAGAAATGATATGTTCGATAGAAACATTTTCAGCCTCTGCTTTAAAATTACGAATAATACGATGACGCAGAATTGGCAATGCAACAGCTTGCACATCTTCAATATCTGGCGAAAATTTTCCGTTGATGGCTGCATGACCTTTGGCAGCTAACACCAACGCCTGTGATGCACGAGGACCAGCGCCCCAACTTACGAACTCATTAATTATATTTACTGCTTTTGTAGTATTTGGACGTGTTGATGAAACTAATTTCACAGCATATTCAATTACATTATCTGCAATTGGCATTCTTCGAATTAAGTGTTGATAGGCAATTATTTCGTTGCCATTAATTATTTTATTTACAACTTGACTATTGTCTGTTGTTGTAGATTTTACTACTTGCAACTCTTCTTCATATGTTGGATAATCCAACACAATATTGAACATAAATCTGTCAAGCTGTGCTTCGGGCAACGGATAGGTTCCTTCTTGTTCAATTGGATTTTGTGTTGCTAACACAAAGAATGGCAATTCTAATTTATGTACAGAACCAGCAGCTGTTACTTGTCGTTCCTGCATGGCTTCTAACAAAGCTGATTGTGTTTTTGGTGGTGTTCTGTTTATTTCATCAGCTAAAATTATATTAGCAAAAATTGGACCTCTATTAAATTGGAATTGTCGATTTTCATTTAATATTTCTGCACCAATAATATCCGATGGCATCAAATCTGGTGTGAATTGAACACGTTTAAAATTTAAATCTAAAACTTCAGAAACGGTTTTAACTAATAATGTTTTTGCTAAACCTGGAACGCCGACTAATAAACTGTGACTATCACAAAAAATAGACAATAAAACATACTTAATAACTTCGTCTTGACCAACAATTATTTTATTAACTTCTTGCTTTAATTGTTGATACGAAGCACTTAATTTATTTATTCCATCGACGTCATCAGAAAATGAATGCATGATTTATTGATTGAGATTAAGCTTAATAATTTCTGGACATTGTTTATATTCATCCGTTACCATAAGGTAGGTTTTCTTTAAATTTTTATCGAACCATTTTTGCAACATTTCTTCCTCTTTATCAGCTCGAGCCGCATTTTGCATTTTGTCGTAATCAACTTTTATATCTGCGATATGAGCATCAGTTCTTGATACAAGTTTTACAATTCTGAATGCTGGTGTGCCGTCATCTGTTTGATACATGATAGAAGGTGTTATTGCATCAATTTTCAATGTATCAACCAATAAAAATAAACTTGGATCAATTTTATTTACTTCTAATAACGTTGAACCTGTTTCATTGTTTAATAAAGAACCACCAACGTTTTTAGATTGTTCATCTTGCGAAAAATCTTTTACAGCTTTTAAAAATGTAATTTTCTCTGATAAAATATCTTCACGAATTGAATCTAATTTCATGCGTGCATATTCTGCATCTTTAGATGTTGTTTGAGGTCGAATTAAAATATGTTGAACTTGAATATTATCACCACGACGTTCTACCATTTTGATAATATGAAATCCAAAAGGTGTTTCTACTATATCGCTGATTTCACCAGCTTTCAATTTAAATGCAGCTCCTTCAAATTCACGTACAAAAGTACCACGTGGCACCATTTCTAACAAACCACCATTTTGTGCAGACGAAATATCTTCAGAATATAGATTAGCCAATAATTCAAAACTTTCACCAGCTTTTAAGCGTTCTGCGATGCCTTTAACTTTATCTGAAGCTGCTTTACGTTGTTCATCTGAAACTTTTGGTTTCAATACAATTTGTTGCAATTCAATGGTAGCATTAAAATATGGCAAACTATCTTTCTTCAATTTTTCAAAATATGCTTTAACTTCTGATGGTGTAACTTTAGTTTCACCAGTAATTTTATTTCGCATTCTTGCCGACAGCATTTGCTCGCGAATATCATCACGGTAATCATCCTTAATTTGCTCAACTGTTTTGTGATAATATTCTTCAAATGCTTCTTGCGAACCAGCAATGCCAATAAAGTAATTTACTTTTCTGGTTAATTCATCTTCAACTTCTTCATAAGCCAACGGTAAACTATCTCTAATTGCTTGCGTCGTCAACACTTTATTAATTATCAATTGATGTAATAATTGACAGCGATTTTGCTGTTCATCTGAACCACGAAGATTTAATAAATCGAGTTGATTTTCTATATCTGAACGTAAAATAATTTTATCGTTTACAATTGCATCAATTTTATCTAGTAAAATATTTTCTGCTTTTACAGCAAATTGTGCAACGAATAAGAAGAATAAAAGAGAAATTAATCTATGCATTTTAGTATTTGAATGGCAAATGTACGAAAATGAACATTAGTTTAACATGAAATTTTATGTTATTTGGCATGATTGTTAGTAAGTTAAGTTTTTTTAACGCTATGTCGATTGATGCTTATTATGACTTATACCTTTTTGTTTTGGAGACAACAATAAGATACAAACTGTAATTAATAAACTATTTTTTCACTAAACTTTCAAAAACATCTTTATTTATACTAATTGGATATTTTTTCTTCAATTCTTCAAGCCATTTTTTTTCTAAAAAATCTTGATATGCAGCCACCACATAACCGCGACATTCTTCAAATGCGCGAGGTTTTGCTGGCAAAATATGGTAAAGCTGCGAAATCACAATTTTGTTACTTGCAGATAAAGTTGGTTCGGCAACATATTCTGTTGCAATATTAACTTTATTTTTGCCATCTTCAACTACTTCTGAGTTAATTTTTGGATCTGCAATTCCTGCAGTTTTCATTTTTGCAACCAACATATCATCTGTTATACTTTTATCTGATTTTAATATTTTTGCAACTAATCTTGCTTGTTTTATATTATCAAATGTAATAGTGCGTAAAGTACCTCGTTTTTTTAAATCAAAATCTTGTTTATGTGCATTGTAGAATGCTAACAAACCAAGCGTATCATCAGATGCCTTATTCCAAATATTTTTTTCTGATAAGGTAAAAATCATAATACCATTTTTATATTCTTCCATCAAGGAAATAAATTCTGGATTATTTTTTTTGATATCATTTTTAAAGAAATCCAAAATAAATTGTTGCGTCGTATTTTTTATCAAGGCATCGTTTCTATCCATTCCACTTCGTGCCATTACAGAATAGTATGTTTCCTGTATTTTTTTACCATAATCGTTTTCATTAAATATAGTATTTCCTATTTGTAATAAAGTGGCAGGTTTTATTGTATCTCTATATGAAAATGGTGAAACATTTGCCAATGCAACAATTCGTTGTTTAAATGAAGGAATGTATTGTTTATTTTCTTTAACGTCAAATCTTACTGCTAATTTATCTACATATTTATCTAGAGAATACAAAAATTGTGGTGTGCTTGGTATTTTAGACTTCAAACTTGGTGTTGCTTCATCAAATGTTAACGACTTGGCAGTTTCTAACCGTTTGATTATGTATGTTGCAGCACTTGTTTTTATTGGTGGTGCTATTTCGCCATCTTTTAGTGCATATGCTGTTTCTTCAAAAATTTTGGTGTATGTATTTATGCCAAACCAATCTAATTGACCTTTATTACTTTTAGAAAAATCATCTTCGCTGTATTGTTCCACTAATTTTTCAAATGATTCGCCACTTTTTAATTTTGAGTAAGCTAATTGCATGGTATCATCTGTTATTTTTTTGGCAGCATCAGATAAATCAGAAATCGAATAATATCGTTTAATAATGGCAACTTTTAATTTTGGTCTGGCTGCACGCGTTTCATTTAATTTTATGATATGTAAACCTAAACGAGTTTGTATAATATCAGAAACATCTCCAGCTTTCATAGAATATGCAGCATCTTCAATTTCTGGTAATGCAATTTGAAAACTATTAAACCATCCTAAATTACCACCTTTATTCATAGTGTTTTTATCATCAGAGAATTTTGCTACTTCAACAAAATCCATTCCTGATTTTAATTTTTGTTGCAATGATTGCATTTTTACCATTGCTTCCTTTTCGTTAATTTCTTTAAATGAAATATAAATATGGCTTAGATTTACATCGATTTTACTACGTTCGTATTCTTGTTTTATCAGTTTATCAGCAATTTCTTTATCTAAGTAAGAATCCAACAATTGTGTTTCGTACGTTTTTAATTCATCTTTAAACCTATCATTTTTATCTAAACCTTGCGACAATGCTTCTTTCACTTTTAAACGAAAATTGAGATACAAATTCAAATAATCATCTAAAGATTTTCTGCTGTAATCTGCTTTATTGTTGAAATTATTTTTTTTATAAATAGATTCAAATTCCGATTTTTTTACTTTTGTTTCACCAACTATGAACAACACATCGTCTTGCGCATGTGTATTTGAATATATTAAAAATGATGCAATAACTAAAAGTAGAGTTTTTGGCATAAGATACGTTTTACACAAATTTATTGATTTTTATGTTAGTTTGATAGATAAACTATTTATTTAGTTAATTTTAACAACATTTTAGAAAAAGACATTCACGAAAAAGATTTTAGGACAAGCTCAACATGACAACGTCACAGCACTATGTCATTGTCACGCTAGGTTTATCGAAGCGTATTTTAACAAAAATTAATTAAAAACATACATATTATTAGATGAGAAAAAAGCACAGAAAAGAATATCCAATTTTAGAAAACGTTGAAATTATTGATATTGCTGCAGAAGGCAAAGGTTTGGCGCGCGTAGATAATTTTGTGGTGTTTGTTGACAAGGCAATTCCTGGTGATATTGTAAACGCAAAAATCAACCAAAAAAAGAAAGATTACGCACATGCAGAAATCAACTCTATTATAAAAAAGTCTGACAAAAGAACAGAACCATTTTGCGAACATTTTGGCACTTGTGGAGGCTGCAAATGGCAACATGTTGATTACAAATTTCAATTAGCATTTAAACAACAAATAGTTGAAGATGCATTTAAAAGAATTGGTAAAATTGAATTAAATAATTGCATGCCGATTTTAGGTTGCGAAGAAACTAGTTATTACAGAAATAAATTAGAATTTACTTTTTCGGATAGAGTTTGGTTAACGCGCGAACAAATTGACAGTGGTGAAATCTTTGATAAAAATGCATTAGGTTTTCATGCTGCTGGAAGTTTTTCGAGTGTATTGCAAATCAATACTTGTTTTTTACAAGATGAAAAAGTAAATGACATCAGAAATGCAGTTTATAATTTTTGTATCGAACATCAATATTCGTTTTACAATTTAAAATATCACGAAGGTTTGATGCGTAATTTAATATTCAGAAATACTACGCTAAACGAATGGATGGTTACGGTTTGTTTTGCTGAAAATGATATGGAAAAAATTGTGTCGCTGATGAATTTTATTAAAGATAATTTTTCATACATCACATCATTAAATTATATCATCAACGAGAAAAAAAATGACACTATTTACGATCAAGATGTAATTACGTTTAATGGAAACAATCACATCATAGAACAACTTGGAAACGTGCAATATAAAATCAGTCCGAAATCATTTTTCCAAACCAACAGCAAACAAGCAAAACGCTTGTACGATATTGTAAAAGATTTTGGAAATTTTACCAAAGATGAAATTGTGTATGATTTGTATTGTGGTACTGGAAGCATTGCATTATATGTAGCAAATGACTGCAAAAAAGTGGTTGGTATTGAACAGATTCCAGATGCAATTATTGATGCGAATTACAATGCTGAATTAAATAAAATTGATAATTGCATTTTTCATGCAGGCACTTGCGAAGATATTTTGAAAGTAGAATTTATTGAACAATACGAAATGCCAGACACGGTGATTGTAGATCCACCACGTGCTGGTTTGCATGAAAAAGTGGTAAACGTTTTACTGCAAGCTGCACCGAAAAAAATTGTGTATGTTAGTTGCAATCCAGCTACGCAAGCGCGCGATGTTTTGTTATTTTCAGAAAAATATAAAGTTACGAAATGCCAACCAGTAGATATGTTTCCACATACGTTTCATATTGAGAATGTGGTATTGTTGGAATTGATAAATTAAAAAAATCTTTTCTAAAGTTTAATATTTTAGAAAAGATTAAATTATAAAAAATAAAGTTTTTTAAAAACTAGATGGTCTTCGTCAAATTACTTCAACATCACTTTCAACTTTTGCAGCATTTGCTGATTGTTATCTTGATTAAATGCATCTTGAATATCTTGTTTTTCTAATGCAGTTAAATGCCAGCTCATCGATGCTTTTTTTCGTTTTTTAGTTTGATCGTAATTAAAATTAAGCACGCTAATATCTGTCTTACTTGAGTTTTCTAAATACGCTAAACTTACATCAGAATTATAATCTTGCAACAAAATAAAATTATTTAAAATACTACCTAACGGCGAAAGAAAACTGTTCACCATCGATTCTTTTTCTTTGTTATCAAACTCACGTAATTTATTGTCTACACGTATCGATATAAAAATAGCACCACTTGTACTAGAGTCAATCCAGTCTTTAAAAACACTATAAAATCGTGTAGAAATTGCCAAGCCAGAATTTTCCCGAATACCAGCATCCATAGCTTTTATGGCTGGTTGCGTTGGCAAATACACGGCTGGCATAATATATGGATAGGTTGCATTGGTGCGCAAAGCATCTACAAAATTTAAATGTTCAGCACCTTTGTTTTTAAAAAAATGATTGTATTCTACAGCGTCAGTACTTAAATCTTTTAAATAACCTTTGGTGTTTTGCACGAAAGGTTTTATTAAATAAGAAATAGATTGTGGCGAAAAAAACAAGTAGCGTTGATCATTGATTATTGTTGCAGATAAAATCATCATTGGTATAATTGATTGCTGTTCTGGTTTCTTATAATCAGATAGCAATTTATCCATAAGATAGTGTGTATTTTCGTTTACTTCTTTGTTAAACATATAGCCACGATCTTTATAATACAATTGATTTTTATACTCAAATTTTTGCACTGGAAAAAAAATATCATTTAATGCAATAGACGTTGTAATGCCATTTAGCATATCACTTCCCACATCATCTAAATATGATTTATCAAGAAAATCAATTGGTTCATGTTTCTTGTTTCGTAAATATAATTCTCTGAAATAGGAAGCACCAATCATTCCACCAGAAGCACCTGTTAATAAGAATGTATGGTCAAATAATTTTGAATTTGTCTGTCGTTGCAACTCTTGCAACACGTGAAAAGTCCAGTAAGTTGCCTTTAAACCACCACCAGCAGTATTGATGAAAATTAGTTTTGGTTTTTCTACATTGTATTTTGACTTTATTTTTTTTAGCCAATTATTCAATATTTTTTGGGTCTGTAAAATATCTTGATTTGCCATTTTTTTAGTTACAGCATCGTTTACTGTTTCATTATTATATACAATTGGATTTGTTGAATAATTTAAACCATATAAACTATTTTTGTGTATAATAATGTCATACTTTGACAGTGTATTTATTAAAATAACAAAAAAAATCAGTGCCATCGTTCTCCAGCCACGAAACCAAAATGTAATAAAAGAGAAGAAAACAAACGCAACAGTAAATAATAAGAAAATAGATGCACCAGCAGGTAAACGCAAGTATTTATTTTCCATAAAAAATCCAAAAAAAATCATCAATAATATAAGTAATAATTGTAAAATAAAAGCATCGCGATGATGTTGGTTCATTACTTTATCTACTAATTTTTTGTCATAAAAATCACCTTTGCGAACCAATTTTATATAAAAAGGAAAATTCAAAAATGTTTCTACTCGTAATTGTTTTATTTGATCGAATGTGTTGTGTTGAAATTTATCGAGTTTTATTTTTTTAAGTAATAATGATTCTTTTGCTGCGTCACTTAATTTATTTATAAACGTTTCTACATTCTGGTTAAACAACACAAAATATAGCGTTGTTGTTATCATCATCAGTAAATTTCCGAGCAATAAGCCTATTATATTCCAAACAATTTCTTTAGTTAGCATTAAACTCTCAACATGTTGGAATTTTACTATTTGTACAATATATAGAACCGAAAATGTTATAGGTATTAAACTATTATTTAAACAAAACTGAACAAACGGAAAGTTGGTAGATGCTAAAAAATTAAATCGAAAACTATTCAGCATATAGGTGGAAATATTCCAGGTCATTATAAAAGCAGCCATGGCAAATCCAACAATAAAAAAGCTTAAAAAATTGACATTTGCTAAATATTCTGGATCTACTAATAAATAGGCAATTCCATAGGTAGTGCCAAATAAATAAAGTACTGCACTGAATAAAAGTAACCAAAAAAATAAAAAAAACGGATGCTTTTTAAATTGCAAAAAAACGAGTTGCAGCGGAAAACTATAGAAAAGGTATTTGGAATATTTTATAAGTTTATTTTTCACGCTTTTAAGTTACTGTAAAAAAAATTAAAAGTGAAAATATGGTTAGAAATTAAGGCTTCGAAAAGCTCAGCTTATAACAAGAAAACTATATCAAAATCAACGAAACTCATAAGCACCGCAATCGCGTTTTGCGCCGACAATATCAAATCCATCAATATCTTTTAATGTAGCTGGTGATTCACTAAAATCAATAGCTGGCGAACCTGATTTTAGTTTATAATTAAACTTAAAAACATCTTCAAATTTTGGATCGTCTTTTTTACAAGCATCAAACTTTGGAAAATCTAATACTTCATTAGTTTGCACAATTGAGTGACTAATTAAGAGGTTTAATTTTTTAGTACTTCCTAGCAATTCATCATATTCTATTTCTCTATCTAAAGTTCCATAAACAATGCAGTTACTAAAATATGCCAACGCAGAATCAGCTTGTAATGCAGGTGCTGTGCTTGAATATTTAAAATAATTATTGAAATAAAAAACAGGTTCTTTGGTGTGTGATGTATAAGAACTTCCTCGATTATAAAACGTACAATTAATAAATTTATAATCGCCACCATCAATGAGTGCAACATTATTTTTTCCGCAATTATATACCAATAAATTTTCTGCGTGTATTTTTCCTAAAAAGCCAAAAATGCCATAAAAAGCTGAGTTATAAATCTTAGAATTTCTTAAAGTGCAGATTGGTGCATTATTGATAGACATATTTAGCAATGTATTCAAATCTTGTGCATCATTTCCAGTTGTTTTTATGTTTCCAATATTAATTCCGTATGCTGAGTTGCGCATATTTAAGTAATTAATATTTCCGGTACTTCCACGCAAAAAGAAAAGGCCAGCATATTGTCCAGGAAAATCATCGTATGGTCTGTCGGCAACATCTTTATCTAAACGCACTCCACGAAAAAGCACTGCATTTGTTGTGTCTGCGCCATTAATATTTAAACAACCTTCCACAATCATGGCTGCGCCTCCACCAAAATACACTTTGCAACCTTTTTCTATTGTTAGACATGCTGTGTTTTTTATTTGCAAATAATTTAAAATTACATATGGCAAATCGTTTGTCCAAGTGGTATTTGTTTCAATGGAATCTGCATTGAAAAAATGTGCGTTTTGTCCATAAGCATTGAGTTGCACTTGTTGCAATTTTCCGTTGGTTGTAAACTGAATAGAATCTTCAATAATAAAAGGTAAGTTAGCAGCATTTGGATTTACAGTTACTTCAGCAAATACATAAATACTATCTTTTGCAGGAATTTCAACATCGTTGAAGTTGATTCCTGCATCGCCGTCTACATTTATTCTATAAGAAGAAGTTGCACCACCAGCTAATTTTATATTAGATATTTTGATGGCTTCTTTTAGCGTATTTCTTACTACAAAAAATCGTGTTGTAGAACCTAACGTAGTAAATAATGTATCAAACGTTAACGTATCTGTAGAAAATGAAATACCAGAATTGGTATCAAATTTATCTTTCTTGCAAGAAGAAAATGTTGCAGCAAATAGCAAACAACATCCTACAAGAATTTGAAATGCTTTAGCATTCATGAACTCAAATAAAATTAATTTAAGATTTTGAATAAAATTTGAAAATTTGAAAATTTGAAAATTCATAATAATTATTAGTTCAAAGATAGTTTTTTATTTCAATTTCTTTGCTTAGTTATCGGATGTCTTTGAGTCGTCTGACAACTGGTAATTTCTATTTTCTTACGACTCACAACATACAACACACTACTATTCGCTACATCGCAACAGCAACAGTTGCAATGCTTACTTTGCAGTTATATTTTTCTATTAGCACTTGTGCACACGCTTCTAATGTTGCACCTGTTGTTAATACATCATCTATTAATAAAACATGTTTATTTCTTAGAGTTGATGAATTTTTCACATCAAATACTTTTTCTACATTTTGCCAACGTTCTATTCTGTCTTTTTTTGTTTGTGTTTCTGTATTCACATTTCTGAAAACATTATCTATACTTAATTCTTTATTCAAAACTTCATTCATTCCTTGCGCAAATAATGCGCTTTGGTTGAAGCCACGCAAATGTTGTTTTTGTGGATGCAACGGAATTGGAATTATTGTAGTAACGCTGTTTATAGCTAAAATATTTTGTAATCGTTCACCAAAAATTTTACCAATGAAAACTGCTAGTTCTTTTTGCTCATTATACTTAATATTGTGCATGACGTTTTGCACTTTATCACCTTTAGAAAAAAACACTAGTGAAGTGGCAAATTCTATTTGTGCTCTGCCATAAAATAATTTTTCAATTGGATTTTCTTTAATAGTTTCAAAATTGGTGAAAGGCAAATCAATTCTACAGTGCACGCACAAATATTGTTCACCTTTTGCCAATGGTGTGGTGCATGCACCACATAATTTTGGAAAAAATAAACGATAAAAATCGGTTGAATATTCTTGTATTGCAGAAAGCATATTTTAAATGTATCAATTTTATTTTACTTGATAAAATTTCGTTACAACATTTTTTATATTTTGATATTTGATAATATGTTAAAATAAAACTAAATTGATTTATAGCAAGTTGATTACTGAAAAAATATTTAATTTTGTAGTTGAAAAAAGAAAAAGCCGTACAATTATTTTCTTTTGAAAACTATTTGAAAAACAAATCTAACATTCTAAAAATGGAATGTTGTGTTATGTATAATTAGCTAAGTATGAAAAAAATTTACACGATATTACTATTGATTTTTATAAGTTCCAATTGTATACTTTCTCAAACAACTAAGACGTCAAAAACAAATACTGTAAAAAAAGTAACATCATGTACTGATATAAAAGAAATAAGAGTTGCTGGATATAACTACATCAATCCTTTACTAGATTATTATGATATTTATTCATCAAGTTTAGGCACTAATAAACTTTTACAAAAAAATATAACCGATTTTATTCAAAAAGAAATTACATCTAAAAACATTGAATCTGCTTCCGTTTATTATAGAGATTTGACTACTGGTTTGTGGGTTGGAATTAATGAAAATGCTGTGTATTCGCCTGCAAGTTTATTGAAAGTACCCTATTTAATTGCTGCTTTAAAGCAAGCACAAGAAGACCCTAACTTTCTTTTAAAGCAAGATGTTTTCATTCCAAATGAAGACAAGCCATATCAAAATATTAGAGATAGTTTCAGTTTAGTTGCTGGAAATATTTACACGATGCAAGAATTAATAGAAGCGATGATTATTCATTCTGATAATGATGCAAAAGATTTATTAGTTCGAAATATTCCATATCCAATCTACAAAGAAATATTTGAAGATCTTAATATTGACATTCAGAAATTTGATTCAATTGGTGCGCCTTCAAATTTTTTATCTGTGAAACAGTATGCTTCTTTTTTTAGAATTTTATACAATGCAACTTTTTTAAACAATCGCATGTCTGAATATGCATTATCGCTTTTATCAAACACTACTTATAATGATGGCATTAAAGCTGGAATTCCAACAACAGTAAAATTATCGCATAAGTTTGGCGAGCGATTTTTTACAAATATCGATACAAAACAACTACATGACTGTGGAATTATTTACAAAGACAATCAACCGTATCTTTTGTGTGTAATGACGAAAGGAAAAGATTTAAAGCAAATGGCAAAAACAATTGCTTCTATTTCTAAATTAGTTTATAAGCACTTAGATAATCAAATTACTGTAAATAAATAATTTTAGGTAGAAACCTTAAAACAACATCTTATAAAACTCAGCAACGGTTTTAATTAAATTAATTTCTGCTTCTTCGCTTTTTACTTTCTGGTTATATTTAGAAATAAAGACTTTTTCATACCCTAACTTAGATGCTTCAGCAACGCGTTGTTCTACTTTATTTACCGCACGAATTTCACCACTCAAGCCAACCTCACCGCTGAATGAAAACTTGTTATTGATTGCTACATCTTCATACGAAGACAATAACGCAGCCACCACTGCCAAATCCACAGCAGGATCTTCCACACGCAAACCGCCTGCAATATTTAAGAAAACATCTTTAGCGCCAAAACGGAAACCGCAGCGTTTGTCGAGCACTGCTAACAGCATGCCTAATCTTCGCAGATCGAAGCCTGTCGAGCTGCGTTGTGGTGTGCCATACACTGCTGGCGAAACCAACGCTTGCACTTCTACCAACAACGCACGCATGCCTTCCATCGTCACCGCGATGGCAACGCCACTCACCTGTTCATCGCGCTGTGTGATTAAGAGTTCTGATGGATTGGTAACTGCACGCATACCATCGCCACGCATTTCATAAATACCGAGTTCAGACGTAGAACCAAATCGATTTTTTTGGGTGCGTAAAATCCTATAATTATAATTACGATCGCCTTCAAATTGCAGCACGGTATCTACCATGTGCTCTAATAATTTTGGTCCTGCAATCGTGCCTTCTTTAGTAATGTGACCAACAATAAAAACAGGTAAGTTATTGCGTTTCGCGTATTGCTGAATCACATGCGTGGCTTCACGGATTTGCGACACGCTGCCTGCTGCCGATTCTATCATCGAAGTTTCTAATGTTTGAATAGAATCAATCACTAATAAATGCGGCTGCACTTGTTCTATTTGCTGCATCACCGATTCTACAGAGGTTTCTGTGTAAACAAAAATTTCTGAGTTCGTTTGTTTAATTCTGTCGGCGCGCATTTTGAGTTGTTGCTCACTTTCTTCACCTGAAACATAAAGCGTTTTCAAACCTTTCGTTTGTAAAACAACTTGTAATAATAAAGTAGATTTTCCGATGCCTGGTTCGCCGCCAATTAAAATTAAAGAACCTGGAACAATGCCTCCACCAAGTACGCGGTTGAGTTCTGTATCAGAAGTGATAATTCTATCTCTGTTTTCGTTCGATATTTCGTGTAAAAGTTGGGGTTTATTTTTCGCAACTAATGGCTGGTTCGGTTTCGATTTCGTTTCTACAATTTCTTCTACAAACGTATTCCATTCGCCGCAGTTATTGCATTTGCCCATCCATTTCGGTGAGTTGGTTCCGCAGTTTTGACAAATAAAAATGGTTCTCGCTTTCGACATGCGGTAAAGATAAGCATGTAAATAGAAAATAGAAAATATTAGTTTTCAGCCGGCGGCGTTTCCGTTTCTTGCTCGCCGCTTGGCGTGTCGTAAATAACATAATCGTTATACCTTGCCTCGCTTTCTTCTATCCAGATATCTTTGCCAAGTTCGCTGTATTTCGATATCAGCGCGTACAAGGCATTGGCCAATTCAGCACGCGTTTCTGCTGCGGTATCGCGGTTATTCGCCGCATCAATTTGTGCATCAATCAAGTTATCGAAAGTCGTTTTCGCCACATCAAGTGCAGCTATTTTTGCAGCTGTAATGCCTTCCGGCGCAAGAAGACTTAAATATTTAGTGGCACTTCTGCCTACCAGTTTTGCAATGCGCACCAATCTGTCATCGTTTTGGCGCGTCAGGTCGTTGTTACCGAATTCCCTGAATTTGGCGCTTTTTTCGCCGAACACCGTTTTCGCTGCCTGCTGAAACACGCGCACTTGTTTTTCCGTCGCGTTGCGCGCAGCTTCTCTTGCAGCGGTGGCCGTCATTTGCCTGCCTTCCATCTGCTCATCTGTAGAAAATTTACTGAAGGTTTCGATAGCAGTTTCCAGTTCTGCACGCCTTGCCGGTGTGTAACCTCTGTCGGTAAACTCGGCAATATCTCTGTCCAGCAAAATCACATATTCATCGCCGAGCTGTTTTAATGTTCCGTAAGAGAAATTAAAATTTAACGGATTCAGTTTCTTTGCCATTGCGCGTGTTTTATAAGTTAATATATGCTTTATTATACCAAATGTATCATTTATTTACTAAAGAAAAAAAAATTTTGATAATTTTTTATATTTAAACTGCTCATTATCAATGTTAGTAATAATAAAATCACCGTTAGAAATATCTGTGTTTCTATTAGAAGAAATAATTTCATCATTAGAACATAAAATTTCACCGTTAGAATAGATAATGTTTCTACTAGTACAAATAAAATCATTGAGTTTTTCTGTACTAGAAACTACTTTGTCTCTACTAGTAGTGATTTTTTATCTACTAGTAAGTATTTTATTTCTACTAGTAATGATTTTTTGTATTCTAGTGATTATTTTGTCTGTACTAGCACCGTATTTATTGAATCTTACTCATAAAACCTGATAAAATACTACAGTCCATGTCATCCTGAGTTTATCGAAGTTGTCATCCTGAGTTTATCGAAGTTGTCATCCTGAGTTTATCGAAGGACTACAAACAAAAAGGCTTCGATAAACTCAGCCTGACAGCTACGCAGTTTTTTTAGCAGTGCGTAATAAAGCAGCGTCAATATATCCAATCAAAGGTAGATTGATGTAACTTTATGCACATATAAACAAGTTATAAGCAAGTTTATGGGGATTCTGCGATATATTACGTTTTTCTTATTCTTTACGATTATAAGCTCTTATGCCAGGAATGATAACTATTCTGAAATCAGATTATTACAGAAATTGGAATTGCTTGCTTTAAAAAGAGGAAGTATAGGAAAAACTTATTTTTATGATATAGCAAATAGAAAAGATTGCAATAAAAGCGCTATAAAATATTTAGGTATTATAAAAACCAAAAACGGAAAACAGTTTAAAGTACTAAGCTCATTCTTTGTTTTTAATGCAGCTGCTACTTGTCACGGATCAAGTAGTATTAAATTCTACAACTTGCAAAATAAATACATTGGTCAATATCATTTAAGTATGCCTTATGACTTGCCAACCTACATTTTTGAAAATAAGTTTATTTACTGGACGAATTCAAAAGAATGTATTTCGAGAAAAGGATTCTTTCTTAATCTTAAAAATGGATTGCCAAGTAAGTTTTTTTTACCCTGTACAGTTAAAGGTGGTGATCTATATTACTTTAGCACAGAATAAACCTGCTTATAACAGCGGCTAAGCGCAACCTGATTTGCTTTTTCCTACTAATCCATAGCTGTTAATAAATGAAACTTCAATAAGCGATGTTTGCATTCTATCTTTAGTTTATGAAAAATCTGTTTATTTATTGCTGCATCGTTTTGCTGTTTACCAACTGCGTGACGCAAAAAGAATATAGCCGCGTGCTGGACCAATACCTTAATTCTGAAATAGAAAAAAAAGCGCAGGCACTTGAATGCGATTCTATTAAACGCGCTATTCTTAAAGAAAATTCTGATTATAAATATCAGTTAGAAAATTTATTAGATAAAACGGCTGAATTAGTAGCACAAAAAGATTCCTTAAAAAAAGTAATCGATGGTATGAATGCACAATACTCAACAGCACAACAAGAGTATTTACAAAAATTAAAATCGGCTGCTGATAAAGACCAAAAAACAAATGCTGATTTAATTCAGATGCAATTGGATCTGGAAAAACAAAAATTTGATTTAGATAAAAAAGAAAGCGACTTAAAAAAATTAACGGCTGATTTATCATTGCGCGAAACAAAAATTGCTGAACTGGAAAAATTATTATCTGACCAGAAATTACAATCGGAAGCATTGCGCGATGCCATCAAAAAAGCATTGACTGATTTCACGGCAGGTGAATTAAGCGTGTACACCAAAGACGGAAAAGTATATGTATCGATGTCGGACAAATTGTTGTTTAAATCTGGTTCTACTTTGGTAGAAGCAAAAGGCATTGAAGCATTAGGTAAAATTGCAGAAGTAGTGAAAAAGAATCCGGACATACAAGTAAATGTAGAAGGACACACCGATAATGTTCCGTACTCGTCAAATGGCGGCTTATTGAAAGACAATTGGGATTTGAGTTTGATGCGCGCAAGTTCTGTGCTGCACATTATGACAGACAAATACAAAGTAAACGCGAAACAAATCAGCGGTTCTGGTCGTGGTGAGTTTTTTCCAATCGAAACAAATTCAACTTCTGAAGGCAGAGCCAAAAACAGAAGAACAGAAATTATTCTAACACCAAAAATCGATCAGTTATTGAATTTGATTGGACAATAGCTGCGTCTATCGTGCCACGATTATCGTGGCACGAATCTTCACAAAAAATAATATTTCCTTGATATTTAATACGTTATTTTTGCAGTGCAAATGAGCAAAATAAACGATGCGAATGACAAAGAAGAAATGGGTTTCTTCGATCACATTGATGTGCTGCGTTGGCATATTCTGCGTTCGGTTATTGCAGTTTTTGTTTTCGGAATTATTGCCTTTTTAAACAAATCTTTCATTTTTGACTTTCTGATATTCGGTCCAACTCGACCTGACTTTCCGACCAACAAAGCATTTTGCTGGCTTGGAAGAGAATTGCCATTTTTGTCTGGACTGTGCATGGAAAGTTTGAAGTATAATTTCATCAATACGGATTTGGCAGGACAATTTATGTTGCATATTCAAACATCAGCTATTGCCGGTTTTGTGTTTGCGTTTCCTTATGTTTTTTGGGAATTCTGGCGATTTATAAAACCAGCTTTGCACGAACAAGAATTAAAAAATGCCAACTTCATTGTGTTCTTCACTTCTATTTTATTTTTATTAGGATGCTTGTTTGGTTACTTTATTATCGCACCATTTTCCATCAATTTTTTATACAGTTACGAAGCGATTGCGCAAGCGCAAAATATGATTGAAGTAGAAAACTACATCAACACCATTGTATCGATGGTGATACCAACAGGAATGATGTTTGAGTTGCCAATGTTAGTTTATTTCCTAACAAAATTTGGTATCATTACACCAACATTAATGAAAGAATCGCGCAAGATTGCGTACGTAGTAATTTTGTTTATTATCGCTGTCATTACGCCACAAGGCGATATGTTTAGCTTGCTATTAATTTCTGCACCAATTTTATTCTTGTACGAATTTAGTATCAATATTTCTGCAAGAGTGCATAAGCAAATCGTAAAAGAAGAAGAAAATTATTAAGCGATTTTTTCGTTCGCTTTTATCACACCATAAATTATTAAAAACTGAGCAATTGTATAAGTTGACATAATTGCAATTCTGGCAAATTCAAAAGGTTTATAAAATACATTAATTGCGATACAAGAATCGGAACAAACAAAAATAATTGCACCAATAAAAACCAGTAAAAAAGAAGTGGAATCAACTATATTTTTTCTATTGAACGCAGCCATTGCCATCAGCATTATTATTATTGTATAACAGGTTACAGGCAATTTCATCACACCTAAACCTGGATATAAAACCGATAACAAAACAATTCCAAAAACACAAAATGGCAGAATCAAATACGGTTTCCCAACTAACAACGTAACTTTTGTTTTATCTTTTACTTCATTTATAAAATAAATACTGTAATTAATATGTGCAATTAAGAACGAAATCAATCCAAAAATAAATAAGAGTTTTGAAGTAGAAAGATCCTGTTCATTTCGTGGAAACATCAAAAAAATATCTCCTAACCAAGAAAAAAACAAAGCAACATAAATTAACTTATAGGTAGAAAAATTCTTTACTTTAGAATACAAATAAATTGCCAACAAAGGCATCAATAAAACTTTAGAACCATATTGCACCATACGTAACTCAGTATTTTCCGCATAAATAGTAGCAAATGTGTTTATTAAATAAAGTAATAGTATAATCATAAATAAAATTACGAAAATCTTATGACATGCAATTATAAAACCAATCAAAAAAATTAAAAATCCCGAACTCAAAAAAACTTATAACTTACTACTTATAACTTATAACTTATTCCTATTTTTACCGCATGAACGTACTAATTATTGGTGGTGGAAATATGGGTCGAAGCTTTGCTGAAAGTTTTTTAAATGCAAAAGTTCTCACACACAAGCAACTTACAGTTATTGAAAAAGACCATGCGCAAATTCTGGAATTAAATCGCATGAAACTCGGACAAGTATATAATGATTTTGGTGATTTTATTTTGGAAAAAGATATCATCATTTTAGCAACCAAACCGCAAGATGCATATGCAGTCTATCCAAAATTAAAACCATTTATTACCGACAAACATATTGTACTCACAATTATGGCTGGCATTCCGATTGCAGATGTAGAAAAAAATTTAGGAACGAATAAAGTGATTCGTTGCATGCCGAATTTGCCTTGCCAAATTGGAATGGGTGTTACTGGCTTTATGGTTTCAGAAAGCATTCCACAACGCGATGCCGATTTTGTGCGCAAATTATTAGAAACCACTGGTGCATCTATTCAATTATATGATGAAGATCAATTGAATGCCATTACTGCTGTTTCTGGTAGCGGTCCAGCGTATGTATTTTATTTTATGGATGCGATGATACAGAAAACCATGGAGTTTGGTTTCACACATACGGAAGCATCAAAGATTGTAGAACAAACATTTTTAGGTACTGTTGAGTTATATAAAGTCAATAATTTATCGTGCAAAGAATGGATAGATAAAGTAGCATCTAAAGGTGGCACAACGGAAGCTGCATTAAAAGAATTTAATCAAAAAAATATTAGCGATAATATTCAACGTGGCTTAGATGCTGCACGCGAAAGAAGTAGAGAACTGAATAAAGGATAAAAAAGC
The DNA here is from genome assembly GCA_938008535.1 of uncultured Saprospirales bacterium. Taxonomy (GTDB): domain Bacteria; phylum Bacteroidota; class Bacteroidia; order Chitinophagales; family JADIYW01; genus JADJSS01. Next base: position 22,628 of record CALLKF010000166.1, read on the forward strand.
AATACAAATGAAGATTTGATTATAGATAAAACCTATTGAATCCAATCTTACCATAATAATTAACATTTTAGTGTAATTACATTTCATTGTTAATAGCATTATTATATAAAAGTAAAATAAACCTTTATATTTGTTAACACACGAAAAATTATGGAAAGATTTCAAGGCATTTTAGGCATCATTGCAATTTTAGGAATTGCATTTTTATTTTCAAATAACAAGAAAAAAATTAACTACAGATTGGTTTTTAGCGGTCTTGGATTGCAACTTTTCTTAGCAATTATTATATTAAAAATTCCAGCTGTTACTCGCTTTTTTCAAGCCATTGGTGGTGGAATGAAAGCAATTGAAGGTTATGCGCAACAAGGCGCAGCTTTTGTTTATGGTGGAATTATGACGGATACACATTCGCCAGCTGGACCAGCTTCTTACGGTGCGCCTGGTACATTTATTTTCGCATTTAGTATTCCAGCAACTATTATCCTAGTATGCGTGTTGGTTGCAATTTTATATCATGTTGGTATTATGCAACGTGTGGTGGCTGCTATTGCAAGAGTGATGAATATTGTAATGCGAGTTTCTGGTGCTGAAGCATTGAGCAATGTAGCCAGTGCATTTGTTGGACAAGTAGAAGCGCAAGTAATGATTCGCCCATACTTAGCAGGCATGACAAACAGCGAATTATTAGCGTCTATGTCAGGCAGTATGGCTTGTATTGCTGGTGGAATTTTAATTGTGTATGTGAGTATGGGTGTGCCTGCAGAATATTTAATTGCTGCCAGTTTAATGGCAGCACCAGCTGCGTTAGTAATTTCAAAAATTGTATTTCCTGAAGTAGAAGAATCTCAAACCAAAGGAAAAGTTTCTGTAGAAATAAAAAGTCAATACACCAATATCATCGATGCAATTTCTCACGGCGCAAGTGATGGCATGAAAATATCTATCAATGTAATTGCGATGTTGATTGGTTTTATTGCATTGATGGCATTGATTAATGCATTGTTAGGTTTAATTCATCCAGGATTTGGACTGAATACAATATTTGGATATTTATTTTATCCATTGGCTTGGGTAATGGGTGTGCCGAATGCAGAAGTAATGCAAGTAGCCACCATGATGGGACAAAAATTAACGATAAACGAGTTTGTTGCCTACACCAGTTTAATTGCTGCGAAAGCAAGCATGACACCAAAAGCATTAATGATTGCCAGTTTTGCATTGTGCGGTTTTGCAAATTTTAGTTCTGTTGGAATTCAAATTGGTGGTATCGGTGAATTAGCACCCAACCGCAGAGCCGACTTAGCAAAATTAGGTTTAAAAGCATTATTGTGCGGAACACTCGCGTCTTATCTTTCTGCCACAATTGCCGGAATTTTGATGTAGAAAGTAACTAGATATCTAAAGCCATTTCATTTTCTGATTGCCGTTTCTTTGCATATAATAAATAATACATAAAGAGCATCAGTAAAAGATATAGAAAAGCAACAAATCGTTGATCCATCCAAAACGATTTCATGTAAGTATCATTGTGCATTGCTAAATACCAACATACTCTTTCTAAGTTTATTAAATAAGCAATAGAACCTAATATGAGCGGAAAAAATCGTCCGCTATAAAACGCATACGCAGCTAATGATATCATGGCTGGATGAAAATAGCGTTCATGCATTTGTGTATTCAGAAAATAAAAATTAAATGCTATTAATGCCGCTATTAGAAATATGGTGCTTAATGGAAATGAAGTTATTTCTTTCTTAAAATATTTTTTATAAAGATGCTGCATCAACGGAAACACCGTTAAAAACGTACCAGAAAAAAACAACAAACTTCCAATTTGTTTGTACGTCAAAAATCCAAATTTCACTTTATCTGTTATATCATACATACCTTCAATCGTTCTATTAAACAATAGCAAAGACCATAAATTAAAAGCACCAACAGCTGGATATGGATATTTATCAACCGAACCAGTAATTACATTCATCACCTGATACATTCTACTATTGGAAATAAAAGGCCATAAAATCAACAATTGAATACAAGCACCAATCAACAAAGCAATAGCTATTTTTTTAATTCCTTCTTTTGAAATAAGTTGCGGCAACAAAATCAAACCAACAATTGGAATAAAAACTAAAGCTTGCAATTTAAAGTTTAATGCAATTAATAAGCTCAATACACTTAGTACTGTTTTCTTTTCTAATGCAAGAATAATTGCAGCAAAACCAAAGCAAGTAAAAATAGCATCTACTTGTGCCCAAAGTGCGCTGTTATAGAAATAAGCGACATTCATCATAAGCAAAATAAAATAAAACAGTTTTTTGAACTCATCTTTAATAAACCAAACTGCTAAGTAAGCTCCAACAATATCAAAAATAATGGTGTAATATTTTATGGTATACATATTATCTTGAATGTCTTGCAGGTTTCCTTGTATTACTGCATGAAAGCGCAACACATATAAATACAACGGCAAGTAATTACAATCTTTGTTATCATACACATGCACAAATCCATAATTAAAAATATACTTTGACCAATCAATCCAAAATTCCATATCACCTTGGTGGCCCCATTTATGCATTAAAAAAATAAATGCTACATAAAACATGCATATTATAAGTAGCCATCTTTTTCTGGTTTCTGTAAGTTGAAACATTATTATTTATATTTTAAATTCTAAAAATACACAAATTATTTTGATTAAAAATCATCGGCTCTATCAATTATATTTGTGATAGATGTCTGACCAAAACCATTTGCATCCAATTATTAAAAACTTGCCTGCACAACCAGGTGTGTATCGTTATTATGATGCTGATGGAAATTTATTATACATTGGCAAAGCAAAAAGTTTAAAGAATAGAGTTTCCAGTTATTTTGTAAGTAAAGATTCGTCGTACAGGATTGGTTTGATGGTACGCAAAATTCACAACATCGAATACTCTGTTGTGGCTACCGAAAAAGATGCGTTATTGTTGGAAAATGCACTCATTAAAGAATTGCAACCGCGCTATAATATCTTATTAAAAGATGACAAAAGCTACCCGTATTTAAAAATTATGAACGAAGATTTTCCGCGCATTTTTTTTACCAGAAAATTAGTGGATGATGGTGCTGAATATTTTGGTCCATACACATCGGTTCATCAAGTGCGTTCCATTTTAGAATTGATAAAAAAATTGTATCCAATTCGCAATTGCAGCTTACCGCTTTCAGATAAAAATATTCAAAAAAATAAATTTAAATCGTGTTTAGAATTTCATATAGGCAATTGTTTGGCTCCATGTATTGCCAATCAATCCAAACTTGAGTATGATAAAAATGTAGAACAGATTCGCAAAATCATCAAAGGAAATTTAACAGAAGTTCGTAATATTTTGAAAGAAGAAATGCTACACTTCGCCAATATTTTGGAGTTTGAGAAAGCTGAAATCACTAAAATAAAAATTCAATCACTCAAAGAATATATTTCTACGTCAACCGTAATTAATCCGAACTTAGGCAATTTACATGTGTTTGGATTTTTGGAAGAAAACGACAAAGCATTTGTTCATTATATGTATGTACATGAAGGCACGATTATAAAAACAAAAAATTTTATTCTAAAACGAAATTTAGATGAAACAAAAGACGACCTTTTGTCTTTTGCCGTTTTGAATACGTTTGACTCTGAAGAAAATACGAACGCTACGATTCTGCTTCCATTTCATATTTTTATTGAGCCAACTTTAAAATTAATAGTGCAAGTACCACGCATTGGTGAAAAAAAAAGTTTACTGGAATTGGCAGAAAAAAATGCGATGTATTATAAAATAAAAGGAAAAGAAAATCAAAAAACAGATCCTTCAACGCGCATCTTAGAGCAAATGAAAATAGATTTAAAATTAACCGAACTACCAACACACATTGAGTGTTTCGATAATTCTAATTTCCAGGGAACAAATGCTGTTTCTGCATGTGTGGTTTTCAAAAATGCAAAACCAAGCAAAAAAGATTACCGCCATTTTAATGTAAAAACTGTTGTTGGTGCTAATGATTTTGACACGATGAAAGAGATTGTTTACAGAAGATACAAACGTTTATTAGATGAAGAATCGTCGTTGCCACAATTGATTGTGATTGATGGTGGAAAAGGCCAATTGCATTCTGCAATGGAAAGTATGAAAGCATTGAATTTAGAAAACAAAATACAAGTAGTTTCAATTGCAAAACGTTTGGAAGAAATTTACTATCCAAATGATTCCATTCCGATGTATATCAATAAAAAATCGGAAACGCTGAAAGTATTGCAACAATTACGTAACGAAGCACATCGATTTGGAATTACTTTTCACAGAAGCCAGCGTTCAAAAAATACGTTTAAAACTACGTTAAATGAAATTAAAGGCATAGGAGAAAATTTAGCAAATAAATTACTACTTGATTTTGGTTCTGTAAAAAATATAGAAAAAGCTAATTTAGTTGATTTAGAAAAAACAATTGGAAAGACTAAAGCGAAAATAGTTTATGATTTTTACAATACTAAAAACGTCTCACTTTAAGTGAGACGTTTTGTATACTTTTAAGAAAACATTAGTATTCCCAAAGATCGTGTTCGAATGTAAATAATTCGTTTTTCTTAGCTTCAGATTCATATAAGATATCAATACCAGATTTGTAATCTTTGATACGGAAATCTTGAACATTATCTACTTTGTAAATATAGCTACCGAATAGACGTAAAGCAAATACTTGATCCCAATTTAAACGAACACCATTAGGAAACGGATTGTATGATTGTGAGTTTACTAATACTTGTCTCATGCTTGGAAAATAAACCCAAAATACTGGTACTTCAGCTCTAAAATCACCTGTTGTTGGGTCATAATTATCATACATTGGACAAACTCCCATTATACGCACTTCCATTGTAGATGTTTGCTTATTAAAAAACCAAGTTTCTTTTAATCTTAATTTCTTAACGTTATTCCAGTTAACTTCATTAGTAATCACTTGTAAAGTTGTAATACCAGTAACAGGATCTGGAACATAAATAGAATCTGTACTTCCGCCAGCAACACTCAATGCTTCTTTTGGGTCAATTGGAGTTGTGAAATCATCATCCATACCACTATACACTTGTGCTTTGCCTGTGTTTATAGCATCTAATAATATTTGAATGAATGGAGCTTTTGGCCAGCTAAAATGTAAATTTATTTTTTCTCTTAAATCAATTACTCTCCAAACTGTTTTCCACCAAAATACATCTGCTTCACGAATTGGTTCGTAACCCATTGCTATTCGTTTACCAGTAATTTCCTGAACCCAAGGTAATTTAGGAACTTCAGTTTTTACTGCATTTAGGTCAACAGTAGAAGCTGTAGCTGCTGCTGCTGGTAATGCTGCTGCAGCTGCTTGAGCTGCTGCTTCTGCAGCTTGGGCTGACGCAGTTGAATCTTCTACCGCTTTTGCAGCTGCTGCTAATTCTTCTGCTGAAACCTGACTAGATTTTGGTTTCTTTTTTGTTGATTTCTTTTTTGTTTGCGCATTACTAATAGTAACAGCAAATACCGAAAGAATCAGCAGTATTAAAGAGATTTTTTTGAATTGCATTTTCATTGTATGAAATCTAAATTATTGTTAATCAATTTTGAAGGCAATACCAGGAATTTTACGAGATAATCCATCTGGACCTTTCACTTTAATATCTTCAATATAAAATATATCACCTGGTTTTGCTTTTGCCAAAAATCCTTTTTGAGCTGGACTAAAATAAGCACCTGTTGCAGCTGCAATGCCTGGGTCTTGTAATTTTGGTTGGTAGAACATATTAAAACTTAATACTTGGAAACCAACTTCAAATAAGAAGTCTTTTAATAAAGCTTGAACACCTTGTTGAACTTTAATCCAAGACGCATTTTTACGACCACCTGATTCGTTACCAACTGCAGCAACTGGATCTGGTATCATTTTTACACGGAATTCTTTGGGTTTATAAGCTTTACCTTTTGCACTTGGTGTTACTTTTACAACACCTTGAGTAGTAACTCTTGCTACATAATTCCCAGGACCTGCTTGTGCTAAACTACCAGACGAAATACTTGCTGTAACATCTTGTAAACGCATACCTGCAGCAGAAACCTCAATTGGATTATCTACACCAATATACAATACATTGGTTTTAGTTGCAGAAACTTGCGCAAATGGTGCAGCAACTGTATATTTAAATTCTGGTAATTTATATGATTTTACTTCGCCAGTTCTATCATTACGTACACCAATTGAACCACTAACAGGATGCTCGCCAACGCCACCACCTGCTTTGTAATGTGCAACACCGTTTTCGTCAACTGGTAAATTAGAACCATTAACATTAACAGTTACTGTACCTGAACTTTTTGAACTTGTCGCAGACAAAAACACGTTTGCTTCAAATGTTTCTCCTTCTAAGATATAAGAACTTGGAGAAGTTATTTGAGCAGAGAAACGGTCAAAAACAATATCATCTCTTTCTAAAGGAGTTGCATCACCAATTCTAGAATAGAAATAAGATACCATTTGTCCTTCAGAATTTTTTATATCTGTTTCCATCTTTGTTAACATAGTATAAGAAGCAACAGCAGGCATGTTTCCAAAATTTTGACGAACCCAACCGCCTTTGTCATCTGTTACTGTATTAACAATTTTCTTATCGAAATCACTTTTAAATGCTGCATCATCAACCATAGCTATCATTTTAGCATGATAAGCATCAATATCAGCTTTTAATTTATCACCTCTTTTTTCTTCGATAATGTATCTTTCAGACACATCTAAATCATCTGGTTTTTCCATGATACCACCTTCAGTACTTGGTCCACCAGCTTGTGTGATAATATCTTTTTTAAGCTGAGCAATTTTTTCTAACAAATTTTTTGTCTCAGACATAGCAGTTGTTGCAAGTGCTTCATACTTAACAACAGATTGATTTGCTTGCTCTTTTGCTTTTTTGATTGCAAAGCTACTAAATACAGCTTTTGTGTTATCATCAATCACTTTATTTGAAGACTCTAAGCTTCGTGTGATGGTTTTGAATGCGTTCAGGATTTCAGCAGATACATTTAATGCAAGTAGTGCGGTTAACACGAGATACATTAAGTTAATCATCTGCTGCCTGTTCTCCTTTGGAATTGACATATTTTACAATTTTTCTTTAGGTTAACAATTTATTACAGATAGTATCAACTATGATCTCATTGCTGAAAGCATATTACCATAAATTCCATTTAATTTTTCTAAGTTGCCAGCTAAGCCACCCATTTGAGTTTTAAATTTCTCTGTATCAGCCAAAGAGCTTTCTAAGCTAGTCATTGCAGTGCTTAAGTTACCAATGAATTTGTTCATTGTTTTTAAGTGTGTATTTGTGTCTTGTAATTCCATTTCATAAACAGCGTTCAATGCAGCAAGGTTTTTTGTAGCACTTTGAACTTGAGTGTGATATTGAGAAGCATCACCAGAAGCAGCCGCTAATTTGCTCATACCGTCTGCAGCAGATGCAAAAGATTCTTTAACACCGTTTAAAGATGTAGCAGCATTTTTTGCAGAAACTGCGAAATCATTAGAAGCTACTGTAGCATCTGCTAAATTTCCCATTTTACCTACGTTATCAGCAAAGTTTTTCAAGTTATCTCCAAATCTAGAAACTAAATTTTGATCTACTTTAGCAGCTTCCAACATTTTGTCCAT
>CALLKF010000167.1 GCA_938008535.1 uncultured Saprospirales bacterium
TAGTTCTAATAATTCAAAATTGATATATTTTATATAAATTCTTTCAGAATTTTTAGAAGCATTAGAATGATTATTAATTTTAGCTAAAGATTTGAAATTTGAAATTTTAGCACTAATACTTCCATAAGATAGATTTGTTGTCAAAGCTAATTTTTTACTTAATTCAGCTTGTTTTCCTTTTGGAAATTTATTGTTTTCCAAATATTTGTATATTAATAAGCATTTTAATTCTAAATCGTCATTCCAGTTTTTATAAGCCATTTTATTCCTTAATCAATATTTAAAATAGTATATACTAATTATTTATTTTATTCATGTATAAAAATTTATTTTTTTCGTGAGATCATAACACCATCCCGCAGCGGCAAAAGTACACACTCCACTCGTGAGTCATTCAAAATTTTTTCATTATAAGCATGCATGGCTTTGGCATTTCGACCGGCCGTTTCGTGTTCAAGTACATCGCCATGATACAACACATTATCGGCCAAAATAAAACCTCCTGATTTTACATGATCAATCACCAGATCAAAATAAAGAGAATAGTTTGTTTTATCGGCATCAATAAATACAAGATCCAATTCCATATCAAGTGAAGGAATAATTTCTGCAGCCTTTCCATGAAGCAATCTGATTCGTGATTGATGTCCGGCCTTTTCAATAAATTCAGAAGCCAGTTCACTCAATTCTTCATTGATGTCAATACTGATCAATTGTCCGTTTTTGGCCAGACCTTCAGCCAGACAAATGGCTGAATAACCAGTATAAGTGCCAATTTCCAACACGCGATTTGGCTGTACTGCATGCGAAAATAGTTGCAGAAACTGACCTTGCACTTTTCCACTCAACATTTGTGGCATCAGCACATCAGTTTGCGTTTTGCGATTGAGCTGCTGCAACGCATCGCTTTCGTCGCTGCAATGTTGGTCGATATATTTTTCTATTTCAGTGGATACTAAATGCATGTTTTAATTTGAAAATTTGGTGATTTGAAGATTTGAAAATATTGGCTTTGTTTGAAAAATAATTGAGTTAATTAGCAATCTAATTATTTTTTTATTGAAATAAAATTTAGGTGACTAGTTTTAAAATTGCGTTTTTTAAATGTTATATTAAAGTATAATTTTCAAATTACCACATATTATTCAAGTCTTTTATTTTATTTATTTGAGTTCATGAATGCTTTGCATTTCAAATTTTCAATTTCTACTATTCCATTTCAATCAAAATCTGGTTTTTCTCAACGGCATCTTTTTTATTAATTTTTATACTTTTTACAATTCCAGAACCACTTGCTTTCAGAATATTTTCCATTTTCATGGCTTCTAAAATCAATAAATTATCACCTTTGTTTACGGCTTGTCCAATCTCTACCAGTACATCCAACACCAAACCTGGCATCGGTGCTTTCACATTGTCCATTTTATCAGCAGTTGTGGCAGACATACCCATTTTATTCAGCAATAAATCCAATTCGTTTTGCAAATTCAAATCATAAATATTGTTATTCACTTTTATTGAAAATCGTTTGGTCACATAATCAGCATGTAATACTTCCAAATTATATGATTTGTGATTTTCTAAAATGTGAAATTTATTATCTAAAATTTTCACCAAATCAATGTCTGTTGCTTTTCCATCAATCGTAATTTTTTCATCTTGCAATTCTACTTCATGAAAGGACTCTTCTGTGTAAAAAACTTTATATTTCATTTGCTTGTTTTTAGGATGGTGTTTCGCTGGTTTTGATTGATTTTATCTTTTTAAGATTTATTATAATGCGATATTAATTATAAAGTGAATATTTATTTACCTTTACTTTTTCTAACTGTGTTAATAAGTATTTATGCCTAGAAAATTGTTGTTTTTATTTATATTGTTGATATTCATTGATTTATATGCTGAAAAGCCCAAAAAAAAAGGATATAAAAGAAACCCTAAAGAACTTCAAGAAATTGTAATTAAGCCAGAAAATTTAATTACAACCTATAAACCATCGTACACAAAGTATTTTGATTTACTAACTACACAATTATTTGTTAAACCAATTTTTACAGAAAAAAAGCTAATTGGAAAAGAAACGTTAAAAGTAAAACCACACTTTTATGATCAAAACACCTTGGTTTTGGAAGCAAAATGGATGCAAATAAATTCGGTTGAATTAGTTGGATTAGATGGAAATAAAAAGTTGCCTTTTACATACGATACCTTGAAATTAACTATCGATCTTTTAAAATATTATACGAGTAACGACCAACTTACTTTGTCAATCGATTATATTGCTATGCCATATACTCAAGACAATGTTCAAGTTGAAAAAGGACGTGGTTTGTATTTTATTGATGCTGATGATAAAAATCCATATAAGTCAACACATTTATGGACACAAGGCGAAGAAGAAGCATCATCGTGCTGGTTTCCAACTTTAGATGCTATGAATCAAAAATCATCAACAGAAATTTTTGTAACGATTGATAAAAATCTTACGTCTCTTTCTAATGGTTTATTGCTTGATACGAAAGACAACAATGACGGCACCAAAACTGATCATTGGAAACAAGATAAACCTCATTCACCATATTTATTTTTCTTATGCGTTGGCGATTTTTATAAATGGCAAACAAACTGGCGCGACAAAGAAGTTTCTGCCTATACTTTTCCGAAATACAAAGAAACCGTTGCCGATTTATTTAAAATTATGCCTGATATGATGGAATATTTTTCGCAGTTATTAGGTGTTGATTTTGTTTGGGACAAATTGGCAAACGTTATTGTAAATGATTACACAGCTGGTGCTATGGAAAACAGTTCTGCTATTGTCTATTTCGACAAAATGTTGATGAATAAACAACAATTACAAGATGCAGATTTTGATTATATACTTGCACATGAATTATATCACCAATGGTTTGGCGATTTGGTAACGGCTGAATCTTGGGCAAACTTAACCTTGAATGAATCGATGGCAGATTATTCGGAATATTTATGGTATGCTCATAAAAATGGTAAAGAAAATGCAGATGCGTATCATGATAAAGCAATGCGTAGCTATTTACATACATCGAAATACAAAAATGAGCCGATTTTGAATTATTATTACGATAATCCACATGATATTTTTGATGCCATTCGCTATGAAAAAGGTGGTTGTGTATTACATATGTTGCGCAATTATATTGGCGATGCTGCGTTTTTTAAATCACTCAACAAATATTTAACTGACAATAAATTTAAGAATGCAGAATTAGCGGATCTGCGAAAAGCATTTGAAGAAATAACTGGTCAGGATTTGCAATGGTTTTTTAATCAATGGTGGTTGAGCAAAGGACATCCAGTATTAGATATTAAACATAATTACGATGAAAAAAATAAAACGATTGAGTTAACTGTTAAGCAAACTCAAATAGAAGCAGAAGGACCAATTTTTAGAATAGTAACTAAAGTAGATATTTACGCAAATGGTAAAAAAGAAACAAAAGTAATTGATATTGTTGATAGAGAAATGAAGTTTTATTTTCCAAGTTCAAGCGCGCCACAATTAGTAGACTTTGATGCAGATAAAGTGTTGTTGTGCGAAAAAACAGAAGACTTATCAGTTGCAGAAAACATTTTTAAATTTTACAACACATCATTATACAAAGACAAGCAAGAAGCTCTCGATGCATTGAGTTATTCAGTGAAAGATAATGTTGCAGCACAAGAAGTTTTTTATAAAGCATTTCAAGATAAAAATTGGTACACACGACGCGATGCAATAGATTATTTAGAACCAACTAAATTTGAAAACAAAGCTAAATTATCATTAACGTTGCAAAAAATAGTAAATACTGATTCTTGCTCATTGGTACGCGAAAAAGCGTTAAATACGTTAGTTGCTTTTGAGAAAGATAAGCTAGTTGATATTTTAGAAAATACATTAAAAAATGACTCTTCACTTTTGGTGAAAGCGGCTGCACTGAATCAATTAACAGTTTATAATAAAAGCAAAGCATATCAATATGCAAACAAATTGATAGCAACTGAAGACGGACGATTAATGGTTGCTATATGCAATATATTTAAAGATACAACAGCTGATAATTTAGAATTTTTCAAGAAAGCAATTTGGTTAAATTCGCCTTATTCAGCATATAAAAATTTTAAAAACTTTGGTGATTATTTAAAAATGGTTGATGCAATGCAACTAGAAAAAGCGGTTTTGTTTTTGAAAGATATCTATAAATTTGAAGAATCTGATTACAATACTTCAGGCGCTAAAAAAGTAGTTCAAAATTTAAAAATTTATTTTGAAGAAAAAGCAAAAAAAGACCAACAAGCGGATATTAAATTACAGATTGTAAAAAAAGTAGGCAAAGATTTGTTGTAATTAGATTCGTTTCTCTACACGCTTACCTTTGCATAATTTGTTTTTTCGCAACCAAACTCATGCACAAAATAATCATCCATTTCGTTGGCTTTCAAAATTAAATTACCCAAATTTTGTTTTACACTTTCAGCTAATTCTGAATAAATATCAGAAATACGAACTCGATAGGAAAGATAAATTTGATTTTGATAAACACCTAGTTTATAAGGTGAGACAGGATTGCTCATTACATATTTAAGTAAACCATCTAATGCACCAATTGGTAAATTGTTGATTGGTGATGTTGCATACAAGTAATTTTTATCGTAGACAAAAATACGTACCAACGCGCTGCCTGAGTGGAATTCCCAATATTCATTACCACTTCGAGCCAGTACTGGATCAAAACCCATGGATTGAATAGCATTTTCTACAAACTGCGTGAGCTTTCCTAACTCTTTATCTTCAAATATTTTTTCATCAATGTTAGCACCACAACTTGGACAATAATCTGTTTTATCATAAATTAATGATTTGCAGGAATTGCATTTTATTGAAAATAAATTTGACGTGTTTTGTGCGTAAGTGTCCAGTTCTTCTTTCACTACTTTTCCTGGAATGGCAAAACCAACATTGTCTGCTTCCGTAAATTTTGCTGTAGTGATACCAACTAACATACCAGCTTCATTCACCACTGGACCACCACTATTTCCTGGATTTACAGCAGCATCCGTTTGAATATAATTTTTACCATCCATCAATTGATTTTCATTGGATACGATGCCTTCTGTAATTGTATATGGCATTCCAAACGGAAAACCTAAAACATAAACCTTATCGCGACTGTGTACTTCTTGCACTTGCTGAAACGGAATTTCTGTTGGTGGCGCATAGGATACACTGTGTAAAAATGCAACATCTGCATCAGGATTTACATATACTACATGTCCTAAATATCTGTCTTTTGCCTGGTTTTCAATAGACACTTTTTTGTTACCTTCAACTACATGATAATTGGTTACAAAAATATTTTGTTGCTTTAAATAAAAACCAGTTCCGCTACCGCTTGCAGTATTTATTTTATGTACCGCTTGTTTTAATTCTTCGTGATTCATCTTATTGATTATTGAATGGTTAATGGTAAAATAATTGAATATTTTTGATGTTGGATTTTTGATTTGTTTTTTAATTATTAATCGTTAATCGTGCATCGTTAATCATCCAAATAATTTACTAAAAAATCCTTTTTTCTCACCTTGGTTTGTTTGTGTTGATGCATTGGTTGGTGCAGCTACACTTACAAAATTATCAGTAGTCATTATTTTATTAACTGCATCAAATAAAATTTTTGCTGATTCTTGTGTTTGTTTTCCTGAAGCATTTTCCATCGCTTGTGTAAGAATTTCGGCTATTGAATCTTCTACATTGTTTGAATAAAAGAAATTGAGAATTCCATATTCTATAGTTAAGGTTGCTCCTAAAAAATCCATTGCTTTTATTTCTTTGTCAGCTGTTTCATGTGCATATTTTAAATTGTTACGGACACTTTCTAAATTAGTTCTGAATTTATAAGGAACAAAAACATCAATTTTGTACAAATCATTTTCAAATTTTGTTCTATCGTAATTTTGTAATTTTTTCAAGAAATCTTTACCAGCACCTAAACGAGCGTAATAATCATCCTTTCCATTTAAGTTGGTAATTGCTTTTTCAATCTCATTACGTAAAGAACCTTGTGGCGAACAGAAGTAATCAATTTTTAGTAAAGTAATCGATAAAATGTCCCAAAGAAAACCAGTTAATCGTTTATTTTCTAATTGTTCGTAAGCTGCAAATGCCTCACTAATATAAGACTGCATTGTATTCCAAGCATTCTCCTTTTTGTCTGCATCATAGGAAATTATTTTTGGTTCTTGAATCCGTTTTGCATCAAATTTCGTGATAAATTCGTCGTCATAATTATCAGCATTGATACAAATTTCTCTAAATATATCATACACTTTATATGGTTCACATACATCTAATGGAACTTCACATCTGAAATATAATTTATCACCTTCCAAATCAATGCGCGAAAGTGCTAATGGTGTAAAATTAAGTTGAGCTACTTGTCGCAAAAAAGGAACTTGCTTTGCACCTTCTAAACTTAAGAATGGCGCATTAACGATTAACTCATTTGCAGTAATTTTTACTTGTACAATTATAGAACCATGTGGAATATTGTATTCGTTTTTATCAAAATTGGCAAACTTTGTTTCAATTGCTGGATCAACATAATTGATACAACCACGAACTACATCAGCATATTGTTTATTATCGAATTTATCTAAAACGGAATTCCAGGCATCTACATTTACATTACTTTTTAGCGTGCCTACAATTGTACGTTTGAAGCTTAAATTATTATTCATTTATTGGTTTTTAAAATATGTTGCTAAATTACCACTTATATTTTTATTAGAATAATGAAGCAGTTGAAATAATTATGGATAATTGTGTATTTTTGAGATGCTCAAATGACAACAATTAAAATTATAATCGCTGATACACAATATCTGGTTCGCATTGGTTTAGAAAATTTATTATCTGCGAATAAAGATTTTAAAGTTATTGGAGTAGCATCTAACTCGAAAGAAATGCTTGAAATGGTGAAATTGCACCAACCTGAAGTGGTGGTTTTTGATTACAACAATCCAAGATCATTTACGATGGATGACATTGCTGGTGTTAAAAAAATCTCGCCTAAATCCAATTTTTTAATTATTTCAGCAGACGAAAATAAATCCAATATTTATAAAGTTATTGAACTAGGCGCCATCAGCTTTTTAACTAAAGAATGCGACAAAGAAGAAATTATTGGTGCTGTATATGCAACTGCAAAAAATGAAAAATTCTTGTGTCATAAAGTAATTGATATCATTATTGAAAAGCACATGCATACAGATGAAGACAATTGCAAAGCATTTAATTTATCGTTGCGAGAAACAGAAATCATCAAACTTACAGCGAAAGGATGGAACGCGAAAACCGTTGCTGGCCATTTATTTTTGAGTACGCATACCGTGTATACACACAAAAAAAACATCATGAAAAAACTGAATATCAATTCATCTTCCGAAATGATATTGTATGCTATCCAAAATGGATTGGTAACAAAAGAAGAAATGATGTAGGAAAATTAATCAGAATTTATTTTCAAAAACACGAAGCTACCTAGAATTAGGTATCAATATCACAATTTTCATGATTGTTTAGAAGAATTCTAAATAGTATTTTTGTCTTATTATTTTAAATTAGTCTAAATAACAATAAAAATGAAAAAACTATCTCTTTTAACTGTTCTTGTTCTAACTTTATTTTCTGCTTGTAAAAAAGATGAAACCAAAACACCAGAAATTGTAATGCCAACTTCATATAATTTTGAAAATGTAAATATCAGTGGACAGGTTTTCAGAATTAATATGTTATCTGAAATTGCGACTGAATTATCAAAAGGTAAAACACAAGTGCTAGATTTTACCAAATTAATGAATATGTACTCCAATACTGGAAATGCTTTTACTGATGCTGCATTAAATACTTCTGGAAAACAATTGCGTGACAAGACATTTGCAGATGATACTGCATTTTTTGTTTCTATGTTTAAAGCTGCTGCTGATAATAGTTTATCATTTGCAACATCAACTGCTGGAAATGGAACTGCTGGTTTGGCAACGTCAACAACAGACTTAACTAAAAAATATTTAGTTGATTCCAATGGTGTTGAGTATGCACAAATTCTTCAAAAAGGATTAATGGGTGCGATTTTCTATTATAGAATTGCAGAAGAATATACCACAAAAGACAAATTAAATCCAGCAGATAATAACACCGTAGTAGCTGGTGAAGGCACAGCCATGCAACATTATTGGGACGAAGCATTTGGTTATTTCGGCGTTCCAACTACATTTATTGCAGCTAAATATGATTCGTTCAATACAGCAAAAGCATTGAAGTTTTACGGTACTTATGTTTCAAAAGGCGCATTAGTTGGAACTACTGAAAACACGTTGAAAGCTTTTATTAAAGGTAGAGATGCCATCAACAGAAAAGATTATACAACAAGAGATGCTGCTGCGGTTGAAGTACGTAAGAACTTTGAATTAATAAATGCATGTTCGTTTATTAGCTACATGAATCAGGCAAAAGTGGCTATTTCAGATTATGCTATCAAATGTCATACACTTTCTGAAGGATATGGTTTTTTTATTTCCTTGAAATATAATTCTGAAAGAAAAATCAGCCAAACAGATTTCAATGCTATTGATGCGAATTTTAAAAGAAATGGCAAATTATCGGTAGCACATTTAACTTTAACAGAAATCAACACCATGATTGATAAGATAAGTCAAATCTATGGTTTAGATGCAGTTAAAGCAAACTTATAACTAAAACAACATTTGAATCATTATCTTAGCAATCCAATAAAATAAATAATCACGAAATGAAGTTGAATCAATATACCATACTGTTTTTAAGTTTGCTGCTATCCTTTTCTTGTGGTAAAAATGACGATGTAGATAATTTTGGCAAGAAGGAAATGTTTACCAACTACGCTGACAACTTAATTTTGCCAGCATACACTACTTATGGTTCCAGCTTAACAACTTTGCAAACTGCATTAAATGATTTCAAAACAACGTCTAATCTAACAACGCTTAATGAATTACAAAACGCATTTTTAGCTACTTATGAAAAATGGCAATCTTGCGAAATTTATGAAAAAACAGATCCAGCCAATACTGTAATGGCCATCGAGAATATCAACTTTTATCCAACAAGAGAAGATAGTATAAACGCATACATTGCGCGAAACGAAAATTCAACTACATTTATTAAATCCAGAAATAAAAATGATAAAGGTTTACCTGCAATCGAATATTTATTATTTAACAGAACAGGAAACAATCAGCAAATTTTAGATAGATTCTCAACAGATATAAATGCTGATTCTTACAAAGCATATTTAACATCTTTAATTGCAAATTTGATTGAAATTAATACTACTATTTTATCAGATTGGAATACATCTTATAAATCTACTTTTATTGATAATATAGGTACAGATGCATCAGGTTCATTTAGTGTTATGGTAAATTCTATTGCACAACGCACTGATGATTTGAAACGTCATCAAGTTGGTATTCCAGCTGGTTATTCTGGAAATATAGCTACTGCAACTACTTATCCAAACGCAGTGCAAGCATATTATTCTAAAAAGAATATTGAGTATATGCTGTTAACATTAAACAACATGAAAGATGTGTTAAAAGGCAAAGCAACAACAGATGGTTTAGGTTTGTATGATTATCTGAAAACATTAAACGTTACCAGTACTTTTGGTGGAAATTTAGCAGATGATATTTTAGCACAAATTGATGTTTGTATTACTAAAGTAAATGATAGTGGCACCGACTTTTCTGAGACAGTGGTGAGTAATAAACCAAAAGCAGATGCCTTGTTTTTAGAAACAAAAAAATTATTGGTATTGATAAAGGTAGATGTGCCTTCTGCGTTAGGTGTTTCTATTACATACACAGACAGCGACGGCGATTAAAAATTTATGTTTTTAAACCACTTAAGTTTTTAAATAAAGTTTAATTTATATGAAAACTTAGCTTTCTTTCTTTTTAAAAAATGAATTCTTTTTTATTTTCTTCTGTTTCTAAAGTTTCTTCAGTGGTTAATAATTTTTTCTCATGTTAAAGATCAGAGAATTCATTTTTCGTTCCGTTTCGATTGCACCACTTGCATCTTTCAGAATTTTATTTGGTGCCATGTTGTTATTCAGTACCATTCGTTTTTGGTTAAAACGTTGGATTGATTTATTATACATTCAACCAAAATTTTTCTTTGCATATGAAGGTTTTGAATGGATAAAACCACTTACCGGAAATGGAATGTATGTTGTTTTTGCATTGATGATACTTGCTACATTATGTATCATGCTTGGTTTTTTTTATAGAGTTGCAGCTATCTTATTTTTTTTCTTATTTACCTATGTTGAGTTACTCGACAAAACAAACTATCTCAATCATTACTACTTTGTTAGTATTATAAGTTTGATGTTGTGTTTCTTGCCAGCCAATAAATATGCTTCGCTTGACGTAAGATTTGGCTTTACCAATAAGGCAACATTGATTCCATTTTGGTGCATTTGCATTATTCAATTACAAATAGGATTGGTCTATTTTTTTGCAGGAATTGCCAAAATAAATTCGGATTGGTTGTTGCATGCACAACCTTTAAAGATATGGTTACAAAGCAGAGACTTTTTCCCAATCATTGGGTTTTTATTTAGTTATAAAATCACACCATATATCTTTTCCTGGTTTGGAATGTTGTTTGATGTCAGCATTTTTTTCTTTCTGATCAATAAAAAAACAAGACCGTTTGCTTATGCAACAGTTGTTGTTTTTCACTTGCTAACTGGTTATTTATTTCAGATTGGTGTGTTTCCATATGTAATGATAGTCGCAACCTGGATTTTTTTTTCTGATGAGTTTCATCAAAAATTTCTTTCTATAATTTATAAAGATGAAACTAAATCTGAGATTCATTATAAATCAAAATTTGCATCTTTATTTGTATTAGTTTTCATAATGCATTTTATCATGCAAATCATTTTACCATTCAGATACTTATTATATCCAGATAAATTATTTTGGACCGAACAAGGTTATCGTTTTTCGTGGCGCGTGATGTTGATGGAAAAAAATGCGTATACTACTTTTGTGGTAAAAGATAAAACAGGAAAAATTGCCGAAGTACGAAACCGTGATTATCTAACACCACAACAAGAAAAACAAATGAGTACGCAACCTGATATGATTTTACAATTTGCTCATTTTATCGCTAAAGAATACGAACAAAAAAAAGAATTTACAATCGCAGAAGTATATGTAGATAGTTACGCAGCATTAAATGGTCATCCAAGCCAACCTTTTATTGATAATACTATTGATTTAGCCAAACAACCTATTAACTTTGCACCGAAAAAATGGATATTGCCTTTTAAGAAATGAAAATTTATACACAAATATTATTTTTACTTTTTGTATTGAATTGTAAAGCACAATCTATTGACTCATTGGCAATCACGAATGATTCCATGCAAGATCAAATTGATGAAGTAACTATTCAAGCAGAAAAGATGAAAGAAATTCGTTTAAAGAGTGTAGAAGGTACGGTGATTTTTGAAGGAAAAAAAACAGAAATTGTCGACTTAACTAAACTTCAAGCAAATACAGCAACCAATAACGGCAGACAAATTTTTAGCAGAGTTGCTGGTTTAAATGTTTGGGAAAATGATGCAGCTGGTATGCAGTTAGGAATTGGCGCACGTGGTTTAAATCCAAATCGTTCTGCTGAGTTTAATATTCGTCAAAATGGCTACGACATTACGGCTGATGCTCTTGGCTATCCAGATGCTTATTTTACACCACCAACCGAAGCGATGGATAGAATTGAAATCGTTCGTGGCGCTGCTTCCTTGCAATTCGGCACGCAGTTTGGCGGTTTAATTAATTTTAAAACACATCAACCAATTGCTAAAAAATTTCAGCTAACTTCACAAATTACTGGTGGTTCTTTTGCAACCGTAAGCGCGTTTAATGCAATCGAAGGTACTTATAAAAAGTTTTCTTATTACGCTTATTACCAATACAAACATACCAAAGGTTGGCGACCAAATTCTCTGCTAAACGCACATACTGCCTTTGCCAATTTATCTTATCAAGTAAATAAAAAATTCAGCATTTCTGTTGAGTTTACACATCAAAATTATGTGATGCAACAACCTGGTGGTTTAACGGATAATCAGTTTAAACAAAATCCAAAACAATCAACTCGTGAAAGAAACTGGTTTAGTATTAATTGGAATATTCCATCTTTAAAATTAGAATACAGACCGAATGAAAACATTAGATGGAATACTATTTTTTTTGGTTTAATTGGCTCCAGAAATGCACTTGGCTTTTTAAGCTTTGCAAATAGATCGGATGATTTAAGAAACAGAAATCTAATTAAAGATAAGTACAAAAATTTTGGACTAGAATATCGTGTGTTATATCAATATAGATTAGCAAAACAAACCTCATCATTAAGTGTTGGATTGCGTTATTTTACTGGCTTCACCAATAAACAACAAGGTTTAGGAAACGATGCTTCTGATGCTAATTTCAACTACTTAAATCCAACAGATTTAGAAAACTCTGATTACCATTTTAATGGAAATAATTTGGCATTTTCTGCTGAAAATATTTTCAAAATTACCTCAAAATTCAGCATCACACCAGGCGCACGATTAGAAGTATTATTTACGGATGTGAATGGTTATTACAAAACAGATTCTATTAGATTTAATGACGATAGAAACTACAAAAGAATTTTTCCGTTATTCGGTGTTGGCATTAGTTATAAAGCACATCATTTAGCAGAAATTTATGGTAATATTTCACAAAATTATCGCGGAATTAATTACACAGATTTGCGAATTACCAATCCAAATGTGCGTGTAGATCCAAACATTACCGATGAAAAAGGTTTTAATGGTGATATTGGTTTACGCGGTAAAAATGGCGAAAAATTCAATTACGATTTTAACTTTTTTGCTTTGTACTACAACAAAAAAGTGGGCTCCATTCAACAGGTAGATTCTGCATTTAATATTTATCGATTTAAAACCAATATTTCTAACTCAAGAAGCATAGGAATCGAATCTTTTGTGGAAGTTGATATTCTGAAATGCATCAATGAGAATTCCAATTTTGGCGTTTCCATTTTCTCTAATTTCACTTACACCAATGCAATCTATATCAAATCAAAAAACAAACAAATTGAAAAAAAACAAGTAGAGTTTTCGCCGCAATTTATTTTTCGTGGAGGCATTGGCTTTAAGTATAAAACATTTGCAATTAATTGGCAAATCTCTAATATTTCTAAACAATTTACAGATGCTACCAATGCAACTTATGCATCAACAGCAACCATTGGCATTATTCCAAAATATTATGTGATGGATATTACCACTTCTTATACGTACAAATGGTTTAAGTTGAGTTGTTCAGTCAATAATCTATCCAACAATAAATATTTCACACGCAGAGCAGAAAGCTATCCAGGTCCAGGCATCATTCCGAGCGATGGCATCGGTGTTTTCGGAACACTTGCTTTTAAATGGAGTACAAAAAATTGATAAAATCTTATACTATTTTCACATAAAAAATGATCATGATTAAACTAGTATACCTTTTCAGCTAATCTATAGTTTTTATCTCTTATCAGCTCTTTATTTTTATAGTTATAAAATAATATTATTTTTTGGTTGAAGTGCTGCTGGTAAATCGGTTTCGCCAAGCATTTCGCGCATATCTATTTCGATAGTACGGCTCATTTGCGAAATTGGAACATCATTGGCGCTACCTTCAAACGGATTTTCTGTGCTTTCGCCAACTTGCTCTAAAGACGTATAAATCCATGAAATTAAAATACTAAACGGAATAACTAACCATACCATATTTCCTTTCATAAATCCTTCAACAGTATCATTGAGTTTGTCAAATTCTTTCAACATGCCAAATGGCAACAAAATGCAAAATATTTTAATAAATAATGAATTGATAGTTGCAAATTGTCTTGGATATGGAAAATTTTTTATTCGTTCGCTTCTTCCTTGTTGATCAAATAAATCTCTAATCATTTTTTGCATTTCAATAAATTGAATGCTATCTATTTCTTTATTCTCAAAAAGATGTTTAATTGTTTTACTTTGTAAACTCAAAAGTTGCGCGGCTCTATTTTTTGTAGATAAAATATAGTTTAACTCTTCGTCTGACAGATATTTTGCCAATTCAGATTCTAAAGTTGTTTCACGTTCTGGAATTGCATAAAATTGTTGATATTCTTTATTGTAAACTTTCGAACTAGTTTCCCAAGCTCGGCTGTCTCGCATTTGATAACGCAAAGCTGTCAACCACGCAAAATGCCTATAGACTAATTCTTTTGTTATTCTAGAATTGTTAAAAAAATCTCGGCTCATGGTACCAAATGCTCTACTGTTATTTAATATCGAGCCCCAAATTTGTCTGGCTTCCCAGGTTCTGTTATACGTTTGTGTGTTTCTGAAACCAGCAATAAATGCAGTAGCAGTACCTAGTAAAGCCACTACAACCCAAGGAATCGAAATCCATTTTAAACCAAGTACTTCATAAATAACAGTAGCGATAATTCCAATAAGAATAAGACGATAAATATTTCTTCTTGTCCAAATAATAAATTCCAAAAATGAGTATGATTTGCCTGCATGCATATTAATTATTGTTTGTTCGTGATGTAAATTTACTAATCAAAATACCAACCAAAACGACAGAATAAAATTGGCCAATAATTCCAAAAATAGAAGTTATGAGTTTGGTGTAATGTATGTTTGGTGTAATATCACCAAAACCGATACTGGTAATTGTAACACTGGAAAAATAAACTAAATCCATAAATACATTGGCTGAACTGGAAACAGAAAATGGATAATCAATTCCTTTAAATGCATTCGGAATACTGTAATAAAATCCTTGCAATAAAAAGGTGCTTATCTCTATCAATAATAAATAACCACAAAATGCAGCTGTTAAAATATCTTTGTTGATATAACTTGGTTTTATTAAAAACCGCAAAACCTCTATAAATATAAATGCATAAAAAAAACAATAAGATATATTTAAGAATAACATAAAAATATAATTCTTTCCCAAAAACGGCACCAAAATAGGTAATAGAACTACTAATAAAAATAAAATATTTTTTATTCTATTTTTCCATTTTCCTTTTTCAATAAAAACACCAATACTTGCTATTCCTAAAACAACCATATTTGTTGGCCAAATTATTTTAGTATAGAATTCTAAATCAGTGAGCAAAATACCTATAAATAAATGCTGTATCAATGCTATAAACAAGAATTCATATTTGTATTTATGTAGAGATTGAAGGATGTTCATTTTAATTTATACTATAAATTGGCGTGTTTTTTTGCAAGATATTAAAAATAGCTTTACGACAAGTAAATATATTTGTTGTTTTTGATAATTAGCATGCTTTATCATTATCTTTTTCTTTCAGATAATTTATCGTTTATAATTTTTAAATTGTATGTTTAATGTTTCTAAAATAAATGAAAAAAATCGTTGTATTGTTCATGGTTGTTGCTTTATTTGTTGGTTGCAGCAATAAAGAAGACAAACTATTTTATTTTTCATCTGAAGATGAATTTATTGCAAATAATGAAGGATTATCTGATTCAGCAAAACTTGGAAAATTAATTTTTTTCGATAAAAATCTATCGAATCCAGTTGGAACTAGTTGCGCTACTTGCCATTCACCGATGAATGGTTTCTCAGACCCACGTCATTTGGCATTTTCTTTAGGTGCCTTAAATCAACCAGGCACCAGAAATGCACCATCTATCAGTTATGCAGTTTTTGCACCAAATTTACATACTGAAGTTTTACGTGGCGTTTGGGAAGAAGTTGGTGGTTTTTTCTTAGATGGAAGAGCCGAGTTTTTAGTGCGTCAGCCATTTGAACCAATGACGAAACCAACAGAAATGAACATGCACGATTTGCAATCAATCGTAAAAAAAGTAGAAGCTGCCTCTTATTTTCCATTGTACAAAAAATTATTCGGCACACCAGCACCTTGCGATTCACAGGTAGTGGTTTTCAATCTTTCATTGTGTTTAGAAAAATTTGAAATGTCATTTCAAGTAAATCCATTCACTAGTAAATTTGATTTTTATTTAAAAGGACAATATTCATTTACTGAGCAAGAAAAACGTGGCATGCAATTGTTTAACGATTCTACAAAAGCAAAGTGCGCATTGTGCCATTTAACAACACCTACTTCTTATGCATCCACAGATAAAATATTATTTACTGATTATTCTTATGACAACACAGGTTTGCCAAAAAATCCATTATCTAAGTCAACAGCTATTGATTCAGGTGTTGCAAAAGCAGAAATGTTTGTAAAAATTGAAGAAATTGGTAAATTCAAAACACCAACTTTACGCAATGTCGAAATTTCTTCACCATATATGCATTCAGGAATTTTTACTACATTAGAGCAAGTAATGGAATTCTATAACGAGCGCGACTTAAATCCAAAGTTTGCACATCCTGAAGTTCCAGCTACTGTAAACAAAGAAGATATGGGAAATTTGAAATTAAACCAACAAGAAATTTCTGACATCATAGCATTTTTAAAAACATTAACCGACGGATATAAACCTATTGTAAAAAATAAAAATTAAACACATGAAATATCCAATTCATTTCTAAACCAAAAGAGAAAAATTATTAGGAAATTCCTTGTGCGTCATTAAAAACAATAAAATTAAACACATGAAAAAATCATTCATCATTCTATCAATTTCATTAATTGCTTTCGCATGTTCACACAAAACAACACCAGCAACGACTGCTGTAAAAGAAGAAGTTAAAAACAAAGAAGAAAGTGCAACCGTATCACACGAACAATTTCTAGAAGGAAAAGCATTAAGTTTAACCTATTGCACAAAATGCCATGCAGAAAAAAATCCGAATCGTGGAAATATGGCTCAATGGGACAAATGGTTAGATAAAATGGCACCAAAAGCAAAAATTTCTGACGAACAAAAAATGAAAATCAGAGATTATATTAGCGTAAATGCAAAATCAATGTAATTAATCTTACTGCTATCCTTTAAGCACTACAAAGTTAAAATATAAATCATCTCTAAAAAAATAGCTATTTTTGAATAGCTATTTTTTATTAAATCAGTTCCATAGAATGGAAGATACCGAACAATATAAATTACAAATTGCTAAACTTAAAAAGCAGTTAGAAACTATTCAAGCTGAGCAAACCGAGCCAATTGCTATTATTGGAATGGCAATGCGTTTGCCTGGAAAAATAAAAAACGAAAAAGATTTTTGGAATGTTTTAGTAAATGGAATTGATTGTATTGAAGAAATACCAGCCAACCGTTGGGACAAAGATGCATTGTATGATGCAGACCCAAACGCACTCGGAAAATTATACATAAGAGAAGGTGGTTTTATTGAAGATATTGAATATTTAGATGGTTCTTTTTTTAATATTTCACCAATTGAATTAGAAAGCACCGATCCGCAACAACGCATCTTACTAGAAGTTACACACGAAGCATTTGAAAACGCAGGCGTTGATGTAAACGCTTTAATTGGCTCTGATACTGGAGTTTTTATTGGAATTGATAATGTCGATTATGAATCAAAACAATTGCGTTCTAAAGATTATAAATTAATCAACGGTTATTGTTATACAAGCACTGGACCGACTGGCGCTTCTGGTAGAATTTCTTATACCATGGGTCTGCGCGGACCATGCATGACAGTAGATACAGCTTGTTCGTCTGCATTAACTTGTACACACATTGCAGCACAAGCACTCAGAAATAAAGAATGTAAAATTGCAGTGGTTGGAGGCGCAAGTATAATAACAGAACCGGATCAATCGCTTAGTTTTTGCCGTTTAGGTGCTCAATCACCAGAAGCACGTTGTAAATCTTTTGATGATGATGCCAACGGTTATATTCGTTCTGAAGGTGTTTGCGTAATGATTATAAAACGTTTATCTGATGCACAAAAAGATGACGACAATATTTTAGCAATCATCAAAGGTTCTGCTATTAATCAAGATGGAAAAAGTAAACGCTTTACAGCACCAAGCACCGTTGCACAAGGCTTGATGCACACAGCTGCTTTGAAAAATGCGCAATTGCAACCAACGGAAATTGATTACATAGAAACGCATGGAACAGGAACAAAGGTTGGCGATCCAGCCGAAGTTCGCGGAATTCTTTTTGCATATGAAAAGTACAGAACCAAAGAAAAACCAATCGTTATTAGTTCTAATAAATCCAATCTTGGGCACATGGAATGCAACTCAGGAATGGCAAGTATTTTCAAGGTTATTTTGGCGTTGCAAAATAATACGATTCCAAAAGTGGTCCATCTTAAAAAACCAAATACCTTAATTGATTGGCAAAATATTCCAATTGTTTTGGCTAAAGAAAATATTTCCTGGAAAAAAGAAAATGAAAAAAAACGTTATGCTGGTGTAAGTGGTTTTGGTGCAACTGGCTCTAACGCGCATATTATTATTGGCGATGTTCCAGAAAATCCTTTTCAATTAAATAAACAAAAATTACGAAACGATATTTTTGTTTTACCAATTTCTGCAAAAAGCGAACAAGCATTAATTGATTTAGCAAAAGTATATGCAGATTTTATTCAACATTCAACTTATAACGTAGAAGATATTTGTGCAATGGCAAGTTTGCGTCGTGCACACTTTACTATGCGAGAAGTTTTTATTGCAAATACAAAAGAAGAACTCATTGAAAAATTAAATGATTTTGCTGAAAGTAATAATTATGAAACTGGTTTTATTTTTGAGAAACCTACTGACATAAAAACGGTGTTTATTTTTCCAGGACAAGGTTCGCAATGGATTGAAATGGGAAAATCGTTATACGAAAATGAGATTGTTTTTCGTGCTGCACTCGATGAATGTAATTCAGTTTTCAAAAAATATGTTGAGTATGATTTGATTGAAGAAATTAATAAACCAATTGAAGCCAATCGCTTAACAGAAATTGATGTTGTGCAGCCAGTTTTAATTGCTGTCGAAATTGCGTTAGCAAATTTATGGATGAGCAAAGGTGTTTTTCCAGACATCGTAATTGGGCACAGTATGGGTGAAATTGCTGCCGCTTACGTTGCCGGAAATATTACATTAGATGATGCTGCAAGAATAATTTCTACGCGCAGTAAACTAATGAAACAGTTCAGTGGCAAAGGTGAAATGGGTGCGACTGATTTAACAGTTGATGAAGCGAATGAATTATTGAAAGGTTACGAAGATAAATTATCGATTGCGGTGATGAACAGTAAAAATTCTACCGTAATTGCTGGTGAACCAAACGCACTCAATGAAGTATTTGTAAAATTAGAATCACAAGAAAGATTCAACAGAAAAGTGAAAGTAGACGTGGCTTCGCATTCACCACAAATGGATGGAATCAAACAAGATTTGTTTCATGCATTAGAAACCATTCAACCAACAAATTCAAGCATTCAGTTTTATTCAACATGTTTAAATAAAATAGTGAGTGGCGAAGAGTTGAATGCAGATTATTGGACAAAAAACTTACGAAATCCAGTGCAATTTGGTAATGCAATTAATGCAGTTTTGCAAGATGCAGAAGTTGCTTTTATTGAAATGAGTCCACATCCAATTTTAATTCATGCAATCAATGAAAACATCAATGAAATTGGCGCTCGTGCAGTTGCGATTCCATCATTTCAACGCGATAAAAATGAATTGTATGAGTTCTATAAAAATGTTGGTGCGCTATACAATACTGGCTATCATTTTGATTGGAAAACAATCTATCCAAACATTGGTGAATTTATTCAATTGCCAAATTATGCTTGGCAAAAAGAACGCTATTGGTTTGATGAAAAGCCAGATTTTACTGCGGTTTCCAATGTTCAGCAAAATACATCAAAAGATATTTCTAAAAATTTATTTACCATTAATTGGAATGAGATTGTATTGAATCCAACTTTCGAAACAATAAATATTCTTCTAATAAAAGATACGTACAATCATTATGAAATTATTGAAAACGCGTTAAAAGAAAAATGTTGTACTGTTACAAGTATTGATTTTAATGATAGTTTAGAAAATCTGCAACCAGATATTATTATTCATTGCAGAAGTTTTTATAAAGAAGCAGTATATAGTTTTTATTTAGAGTGTGGAATTTTATCGTTGCAAAAAATCATTCAATATTTTTCTGCAAAAAATTGGCATCCAAAAATTTGTATGGTTACCAATGGTGCACAAATTGTCAATAAAAACGATACCACGATAAATCTTAATGCATCAACAATTACTGGTGTTTTGCGTACTATTGAAAATGAACACAATGAATTTTCGTTTTTACATATCGATATTTCCAATGCAATTCATGAAGAAGAATTAAAGCAAATTCCAGTATTAATTTTTACAGATAAACAATATAAAGAAATTGCAGTTAGAAATAAATTGGTTTTTGCAAATTCGATTACTTCAATAAAATCAACTAAGATTACTAAAACCATAAAGCAAGACACAACATATATTGTAGTTGGTGGCACCAGCGGTTTAGGTTTAGAAACGGTGAAATGGTTGGCTGCCAAACATGCAAAACATATAGCAATCATTAGCAGAAACGGCGCAAGCGATGCAGCCAAAGAAATTTATAACCAACTGACTCAAACACAAATAGTAGAGTATTTTGCTGATGTTTCCGATGCAGAACAATTGGAAATTGAAATTGATAGAATAAAAAATGAATTACCAAAAGTTGTTGGAATTATTTTTGCAGCTGGAATTTTGGACGATGGTGCGTTTGATAATTTATCAAAACAACAATTCCAAAATGTAATTCAATTAAAAGCAAATGGTGCCTGGAATTTGCATCAATTATTTCACAATAATGAATTGGATTTCTTTGCGTTGTATTCGTCAGCAGCAGGAATTGTTGGTTCTGCTGGTCAAAGTAATTATGCTGCAGCTAATACATTTTTAGATCAGTTAGCGAATTATCGCAATGCAAAAGGACAAACTGCAGTTGCTATAGATTTTGGAACGATTGCAGAAGTTGGTTTGTCTGCGCGACAAGAAAATCGTGGCGAACGCTTGATAGA
Source organism: uncultured Saprospirales bacterium (assembly GCA_938008535.1). Classification (GTDB taxonomy): domain Bacteria; phylum Bacteroidota; class Bacteroidia; order Chitinophagales; family JADIYW01; genus JADJSS01. Next base: position 21,157 of record CALLKF010000167.1, read on the forward strand.
ACAAGGTGTTTTGCCAATCTATCCAATTGATTTGCCTTTGTATTTTGATACATTAATTCTTTCAGATGCTGCTCAAATTATGGCGTTGCAAATTGATTTTGAAAAATGGGCATCGTTTAATTCGTCTATAAAATCAACTTATTTTTATAAAAATGTAGTACAACAAAAAACTGAAAATTCTATTATTGCAAATAAACAACAAAATGAGTTTCCAAATTTAGTGGCGCATTTAAATCATATCAAACAAAGCATTAAAAATTATATTTCAATCGTTACTAAAATTTCCATCAATAAAATTAAAGAAGATGATACTTTTAAAAGCATTGGCGTTGATTCATTGTTGGCATTGCAAATTAAAAATAAATTACAAGAAGAATTTCTGCTTCAACTCAATGTTTCTGTAATTTGGTCGTATCCAACAACCAATAAATTAGCGGATTTCATGGCTAAAGAATTGAAATTAACAGAAAAATATGCTACTAAAAATGAAGATAATAATACAGTTCTTCAACCATTAAAAAACGACATAGAATCTGAAGTGGAAAATTTATCATTAGAGGAACTAATGAAAGAATTAGCAAGCAAAGTTGATTAACACCTCATTGCAAACGCAGTGAAGCAATCTATATATACAAAAATGAGCGAACAACTACATCAAATGCAACTCTTACTTCAAAAATCTTTAATTAAAATAAAGAATTTAGAAGAAGCATTGGGAAATAATAAATCAATTGCAACAGCAAATATTAAAGAAAACATAGCAATCATTGGTACTGGTGTGCGTTTGGCAAATAATATAACGTCAACCAAAAAATTATTTGAGTTGTTGATTTCTAACAAAGATGTTATTTCTAAGATTCCGATTGATAGATTTAATGTGGATGAAATTTATAATGAAGATGCTAGCATTGCTGGAAAGACAAATTCAAAATACGGTGCATTTTTAAGTAATGATGTACGTGCATTTGATGCAGAATTTTTTGGTATTTCGCCACGCGAAGCCAAAGCAATTGATCCATTGCAACGTATGATCTTAGAAGTTGTTTACGAAGCGATTGAAAATGCAGGTATTGCTTCTGATACATTAAAAGGAACGGCAACCGGTGTGTTTATTGCACTCGGAAATTCCGATTATATACAAGCACGTTTCAGAAGCGGCAATCTCGAAACCATCGATATATATGATACTACAGGCATTCCATTTGGCACAGCTTGCGGTCGTGTTTCGTATTTGTATGATTTTAAAGGCACTAGTTATTCATTAGATGCTGCATGTGCTTCATCATTGGTTTCTGTACATTTGGCTTGCGAAGAGTTGAACAAAAAAGTAATTGATGTTGCCATTGTTGCATCCGCAAATTTATTGCTGACACCAGAACCATTTATTGGATTATCAAAATTAGGTTCGCTTTCTTCTACCAATAAATGCAGTGCGTTTGATGATAATGCTGAAGGTTATGTGCGTGGTGAAGGTTGTGGTGTTGTTATACTAAAAAGACAAAGTGATGCAGAGCAAGATAACGACAATATCGAAGTTTTGATAAAAGGTTCTGCAGTAAAACATAATGGCAATAGCAATGGTTTTACGGCACCAAATCCGCAAATTCAAATCGAAACAATTGAAGCTGCGTTGCGTGATGCGAACGTAAACGCCAATGAAATATGCTATGTAGAAGCACATGGAATCGGAAATAAATTTACAGATGCTGTTGAAGTGCAATCAATTTATGATGCGTATAAAGACAGAACAAGTCCAATTTATGTTGGTTCAGTAAAAGCAAATATTGGTCACTTAGAAGCAGCAACAGGTATGCCAATGTTGTTTAAGATTATTGAGATTTTAAAACACAAAACTATTCCTGCACAAATCAATATTAATACTTTAAACAGCGATGTTGATTGGAATGCAATTAGTGCGAAAGTTGCAACAGAAAATATTGAATTAAAAACAGAAAATAATCAGCCATTGCGCGCTGCTATAAATCTTTCTGGCTATAGTGGCACCAATGTGCACATGATTTTTGAAGCATCTAAACCAAAGCAAAAATCTGATGAACTGAATGCACCTTATTTATTTGTGTTGAGTGCAAAAAATGAAACAAGTTTAAAAAATACAGCGCAAAAGTATTTAGATGATGTAACTGTTTTTGAAAATAATACATTGACGGAAATTTGCTATACTTTACAAACTAGTAGAAATCATTTTGACTATAGATTGGCAATTAAAGCAACTACTAAAGAAGAAATTTTTGCTGGTTTACAAGCATTCATTAACGACGAAAAGCCAATAAAATATAGTGTTTCAAATCCAAACTCAGAATTAAATAGTACTACTGCATTTTTATTTACTGGACAAGGTGCACAATATCATGGTATGTGTAAAAACTATTATGATACATTTGAAATCTTTAAAAACATTATTGATGAATGCGATTTGTTATTACAACCAACTTTAAAATTTTCTATCAAACATATTTTATGGAATGAAGAAATCGATAAAAATCAAATCAATCAAACTCAGTTTACACAACCAGCATTATTTGTAGTTGAATATGCATTAGCAAAATTATGGACGAGTTTTGGTGTGCAACCGAATGTGTTAATTGGTCACAGCATTGGTGAAATATCTGCATTAACCATTGCTGATGCAATCGCATTAAAAGATGCATTAGAATTAGTAGTTGCGCGTGCTGCATTCATGCAATCGCTGCCAGTTGGTGAAGGTGGAATGGCTTCTGTTTTTTGTACAGAAGATGAAATAAAACCATTTTTAGAAAATACCAATTTAGATTTAGCAGCCATCAATGCAACTAAAAATTGTACGGTTTCTGGTAAAAAAGAAGACATTGTTTCATTGCTAGAAAAATTAAAAGAACAAAAAATAAAAGCAGTTTCGCTAAATGTTTCGCATGCGTTTCATTCTTCTTTAATGCAACCAATTTTAGATAAATTTGAAGAATTTACTAATCAGTTTTCATTCAAACAACCAGCAATTAGTGTACTTTCCAACGTTCATGGAAAAGAAATTAAGTTAGAAGATTTAACTGGAAAGTATTTTGCAAACCATATTCGCCAAACTGTATTATTTGCAAATAGTATTTTGTTTGCAGAAAATGAATTACACGTCAATACTTTTTTAGAATGTGGTCCAAATCCAGTTTTAATTAATTTAGGAAAAAGAACGTGTACAAATGAAAACGCAATTTGGCTTTCATCAGCAAACAAAGACGATAATAATATCGATAGTTTTTATGAAACTCTTCAAAAATTATATTGCAATGGCTCAACAATAAATTGGAAAATTCTTTATCAGCATAAAGAAATAAGTCGTGTTGCGTTGCCAAATTATACTTGGAATTGGAAAGTATATTGGGAAAATCCAGTTAGACAACAGTCATTAGTCAATGGTCAATGGTCAAAAGAACATAAGAATATTGGTGTTTCAAATACCAATGATTATCAGCCAATGACAAATCACCAACCAAAAGCAAAACGAGAAACGTTGTTAGCGTATATGCAAATTGAGGCATCAAAAGTTTTAGGTTTAGAAGCTGGACAAAAAGTTGACATCAACAAAACATATCGTGAGCAAGGTTTTGACAGTATGATGAGTGGCGAGTTTTTGAGCATGATGGAAAAACATATTGGCTCAGAATTAAAAATGGAAATCATTCATCAATATAACACACCAAAGGAATTGCATCGATATTTGATTGATTCATATTTTGGTGGTGGCGAAATTGACACCACGCAAGCAATCACTATGGCAGATATTATGTTTGAACAAGAAATAGAAACTACGCACAACGGCGATTGGCACGAAATAAAACCAACAGATAATATGCTTTTAAAATGGTTTAAAAAATTGGATAAATTTGTTCCAAGTGTAAAAGAATAATTTCTATTTTTTCAAAATTCTTTTTCGGATTCTGCTTAAAGAAACTGGAGTTACGCCAATGTAGGATGCAATGTATTGCAACGGCACGCGGTTCAATAAATCTGGCGTTTCGTTGATGAGTCGCATGTAGCGTTGTTCAGGCGTATCTAATAAGTAAGATGTGATGCGTAATTGTAAAAATGCCAAATAATGTTCTAAAATCAAGCGGCCAACACGTTCAAATTTTTGGCTTTTGTCATACAGTTTTTCTAAATCTCTATAATCAATAATAAACAATTGACTGTCTTCAATTGCTTGTATAGTTTGTGTGCAAGGTTGATTTAAAATATTAGATTCAAAAGAGCCGATGAGTCCATTTTCAAAGGCCAATAAACAAGTAATTTCATTGTCATTTTTTTCATAATAGAAACGAAAAGCACCACTTAAAATAAAAGCTATTTTTGAGTTTAGTTGATTTGCAGAAATAAATTTTTCTCCTTTCTTAAATGATTTCAATGAGCCGTATTGAATAAGCATTGCCCATTCTTTTGGAGAAAGAAAATCTATTTTATAATGCTTTAAAACACGTTGTGCTGTTGGAATAATTTCTAACAAATCCATATCGTGAAAGTACGAAATAAAAATAACATTGTAAATATTCAATGCAATGTGAATAATACTATCGATCTAAATTTGGATTTTTAAAAGCGGTATTAGGTATTGGTTTTGATTGAGAATGTTTTGCAAAAAAATCTTGTAAAAAGATATAAGATGCATATAATTCAAAAGCATTTTTCACAACAATTTGTGGATGTAAATACAATAAAACACGTTTCCAATTTTTGTCTTCAAATAAATCGTTAAAATCAATTTCATCTTCAAATTGATATTTATGTAGTGTAATACCAGCAATTATTAATTCCATTTTTTCCGGATGAAATTCTACGATATAAAATAATCCTTCTATATCAAAATCATGAATCAATAAATGTCGAACACCTTTTACACAATCAGAATTTGGATACATTCCACCCATGTAGAAATATGGATTAAAATATTCTTCATACTTTAAGTGAAATAAATCTAACCACGATTTTGCTATATCTAATTTCGCAGAAAAGAAATCATTTACTTTTATACGACTGTCTTTATTTTCAAAACTAACCCATTTTTTTGAAAACCAATCGTAGAATTCTATAGTTTCTGAAAGCTTTAATTTATAATTAAATTTAGATGGTTCATATGCAACATAGCCTGGATAATAATATTTTAAGTTAGATTTTTTGGCATATTCTAATTCTAAAAACATTGAATAAATACCAATACTATATTTAGAATAATTTGGATGAAAGATGCCTAAGATACTAGCCATACTATTATTTCCGACATCAAAAATGCAATAACCGATAAGTTGCTCTTGATGATAAATATTTATTTCAAACGTGTTAAAAATATTTTTGTTATAGTTGTCATACATGAATGCAGCTAATGAAACAGAATTGTTTCCAATAAAACGCTTTCTATGTAATTGGTATAATTTTTCTTTTTCCTCGGTGATTTTAAAAGGTTGTACAATGTGTGTAAAAATTGAATTGTTTTGCTTAAATTTTTTTTCTAATCGTTTCGTGATTCGATGATTATCTAGCTCTATTCGGATATGCAATGTGTTTAAAATATTTTGATCGTAATATAGTACACGTGTACGTAACAGATAATTTCCAGTTCTGAAATATCCATCAGCCAAAAACTTATCCAAATTTTCTGGTTCTATTTCTTTATTTGGGAAATGATATTCAAGTGGTAATAGCATGTTTTATGTTATTTCAGAAATTTGATAAACAAAAGTTATATTAGTTTTTTGAGTGCATTAATTTCTATAGAAGTTCCTAGAACAATTAGTTTGTCTGATAATTCAATCTTATAATCTTTTTTAGGATTAACAATATATTCACCATCTATTTTTTTTATTCCTAGCAATAGACTTCCAGTATTATTCCAAATTCCTAATTCAAATAGCAATGTTGATTTGGTTGGAAGTAGTTCTACAATTTTATTGCCGTTATTTTGGTATGTACTCATAACATCCAAGAATTCTTTTACATCAGGTATTAAAACAAGATTTGCCATGTGCACACCGCCTAATTTATCAGGCATGATTACGTTATTTGCACCAGCTGTTTTTAATTTTTTTACGGAAGAATCTTTAGAAGCTCTACTTATAATTTTTAATGATGGATTTAATTCTTTTGCTGTTAATACAACAAAAATATTTTCTGCATCACTAGGCAAAGTAGTTAGTAATGCATCTGCTTTAAGAATTCCTGCTTTAAGTAAAACCTCATCTCTTGTGGCATCATCATGTAAGAAATATTTTACATCATGGTTTGTAGGAACTAAAAGTTTGTCTATAACAACAAATTCAAAGTTGCTTTTTTTTAGTTCTTTAATGGCTTCACTTCCATTTTGTCCGCAACCACAAATAATAATATGACCTTCGAGTCTTTCAATAGATTTTTCCATACTTACTTTTTTAAATAGATTTCTAAAATCACCATCAAATAAAAATTTTGAGATTTTGGTAATTACATATGTTAGGATACCCAAATTAGCTAAAATCAAACATATAGTGAAAATGCGACCAGTATTATCTAATGGTTTTGTTTCGCTGTATCCAACAGATGCAAGTGTAATAATGGTCATGTAAAATGCATCTAAAAAAGAATAGTTCTGCAGTTCCATATAGCCAATAATACCTGCTACCAAAAGCAAAAGAAACAATAGTAAATAGATAATTAAATTACTCCAGATTATCTTGTAAATAGATTGTTTTGGCATAATATGCAAGTTACCATTTTCTTTTCAATTGAAAATTAATTAAGAGCATAAAAAGTAAAAACAAAATAGGTAACCACCAATACTGCTCTAAAAATGTCGGTGCTATATTTATTGATGATGCATCACCGTTTAAAGCAAAGTTTGCCCAGAAAAATGGCTGAGCACCTATTGCATCCGCAGTAGCTAAGTATTTTATTTTTGCTTTTTGAATAGCTTCTGATTTTGATTTTCCCTTTCTCAAATAATTATAAAAATCTGCAATGATATTGTCGGTTGTTTTATCAGAAGCATTCCATTTTGTAGATAATATATTATGCGCACCAGCAAAATAAAATGACCATGGAAAATTGAGTAATCCTTCGCCAAAGCTGGTTTTCCCGAAATTACTTTTACATGCTGCCAACGTAATTAATTGTGCATTCAGAGATAGTTTCTTTATTTCATCAAGAGATAATAAATAAGATTGATTTTGTGTTGGTTGAAAAATTAAATTTGATTTCAATGGATTAATTGTGTCAACTATTAAATGTGACGCAACATGAATAACTTTTGCATTTGGTATGTTTTTAATAAAATTATTTTTAGTTGAAAATCTGCCGTTATAATTAACATAATTTTTAGATTTTTTCAAACTACTAAGTTCATTTTGAGTTTGCAATTTTGAAAATGCAGAATTTGTAAAATTTGGTGAAAATACTTGTATTTGTTGATTTTTTGACTCATCACTATCATTGCAAAATATAGCACCAGAAAATGTATATTGTATAACATGAGAATATAAAAAATAAGTTAATTTATTTTTTTTGTTTGCATACATCAATGCATCAAATGGAATATTATTCAGCAAGTCATCAGGTGCAATTATCCAATTTTTATTCTTTATTTCTTTGCTGATTAATTTATTTCCGAGCAAAGTAGCTGCTTCATAGTTGTATTTTTTATTTTGTATTGAAGTTGTAAGAATTGCGATAGTTGAGTCAATTTTATTTTTATTTCCACAGTTATATATCTTACTAGTTGTTTTAGAAATTGCCAAGCAATAATAATTTTCTTTGTCAGTAAAATATTCAAGAAATTGATCTTTTTCGGTAAGATATTTTTGGATTTGTTTAGTCGTAATTTTATGCTCTGCATATTTAAACTTATACAATTTCGGAAACGATTTTTCTAAGCTTTTAATAAATAACTCATATTTATTGCTGTACAATAAAATAGAATCATTGAGTGAAAAAGATGCTGTTGTTTCGTCTTCGCCATTTTCGTGCATGGTTGTAAAATAATTTAGTCTTGATTTTAAATTTGTTTCTTCTTCCTTAAGTTTTTCAGGTAACAAGGCATTAGATTTAATATTTAAGATATTATTTCGTAAAACATTTGCTCTGTCATTTTCGATAAAAAACAATAAATCATCTGCAAGTTTATCTTTATCTTTCTGAACGGTATGTGTTAGAAAATAAATTCCTAATTTATTTAATTCTGAAATTTTTTCTGCATAATGCAACTGATTATTTATAGAAACAAACGTGTTTTTAATTTTAGTTGCTTCCAAAGATGTTTGTTTGATTTGCGCTATAATTGATTCCGCGTTTTCATTTGTTTGTTTGGTTTTGTATAATTCTTTTTTACAAATTAATGCTTGCAATTGAGTTTCCCAATGATCGTATGGAAAAATAATCTGATTGTTTCTTATTGTGTAAGAAGTTGCGATTTGCGCAAATGAAAGTGCTTTTTTAAAATCACCTATTTGGATATAAGAATTTGACAAACCAATAAGCGCATCGATTGAATATACGTTTTTGTCGCCGTATATATTATCATACAACGCAACTGCTTTTTGATAATATTTTACTGCTTCTTTCGCATTAAATTGCTTTAATAGACAATCGCCTAAAATACAATAAGCATCACCTAAATATTCAGAAGGATATTTTGAGTTTGATTCTATTGCTATCACTTCCGAGAGTATTTTTTTTGCCTTTTCTAAATTATTTGTTTTGAGATATATACTTGCGAGAGTTGTGTTTAATTGTATAGTTATGTTGTGTGATTTTGAAAAGTGTTTACTAGATAAGATTAATCCGACAATTAGATAGTTTTCTGATTGCGAATAATCATTTTTTTGTAAACTTAGTTTTGCTAAGTTCATGTAGCAAAAAATTAAATCAGGATGAAGTTTTCCATAATATTGCATAATTAGGTCGTGTGATTTGATATAATAATTATAAGATGATACTATATTCTCTGTGTTTAATTGTACTGTGCCAATTGAACTATATACTTCAGCAATTTTTAAATTACTTTCATTATATTTTGCTTTGTAAATAATTAATGTATTTTCAAATAATTCCTTAGAATTTTGGTAGTTCCCAAGATCTTCATTTAATAATCCAAGATTATACAACATCTGTCCAACCCTAGTATGCATTCTACAATTATTGCTATAGCATATTTGCAACCCTTTTTCATAATAATATTTGGCAGAATCTAGCTGGGTATTCATAAAAAAACAACTGCCAATTCCATTATATGCTTGTGCTTTTTGCAGAAAATTTGGGTTGTTACTCAGTATCTTCTCATAATAATTCATCGAAATATCAACATCGTCTAACTGATAATATGAATTTGCTAAAAGTAAATAAATCGAATTCTCTAATT
>CALLKF010000168.1 GCA_938008535.1 uncultured Saprospirales bacterium
TTTAAAGGTGAAAGCATTAATTGGAATGAATTATTTCAATAACAAATTATATGTTACGTTTCTTATTTATTTTCTGTACTGCACCAATATTTGCTACTACTTATCATGTAAGCAAAACAAGTAATTATAATTCTATTCAACAAACAATTAATCTATCTAAGGATGGTGATACTATTTTGGTAGAAGCTGGTATCTATAAAGAAAAAAATCTTGTTGTAAATAAAGAAATAATTTTAAAAGGCATCCAACATCCTACCTTAGATGGTGAAGGAAAATATGAGATTATTTCAGTGCGTGCAAATCATGTAACTATAGATGGATTTAAAGTTATAAATTCTGGTATCGGCACGTTAGATGATCCGGCTGGTATAAAAATTTATAATAAAAGAAATGTTTCTATCATCAACAATATTTTAGAAAGTACCTTCTTTGGAATCTATACTCAAAATGGAATTAATTGTATCATTAAAAATAATCAATTAGAATCTTTTGCTACAGAAGAACAACAAATTGGAAATGGCATTCATTGCTGGAAATGCGACAGCATGCAGATTATTGGAAATAATATACAAGGACACCGCGATGGCATTTATTTTGAATTTGTAACCAACTCTATTATCTGGAGAAATATTTCAACAAAAAACATAAGATACGGCTTGCATTTTATGTTTTCAAATAATGATTCGTACATCACAAATGTATTCCGGAACAATGGTGCAGGCGTTGCAGTTATGTTTACACATGGTGTAAAAATGTTTAATAATCTTTTTGAAGAAAATTGGGGCGATGCTGCATACGGTTTGTTGTTGAAAGAAATATCTGATAGCTATTTAGTAGGCAATCAATTTATAAGAAATACCAGCGGCATATTTATGGAAGGTGTAAGTCGTGTGCAGATGGAACGCAATTTATTTCAAAACAATGGCTGGGCAATGAAGATACAGGCAAATTGCATGGATATTGCCGTTACAAAAAATAATTTCCTAAGTAATACTTTTGATGTAGGAACCAATGGTTCCTTAGTGCTAAACACATTTAATTTTAATTATTGGGACAAATATGAAGGATATGATTTGGATAAAAACAAACTCGGTGATATACCTTACAGACCAGTAAGTTTGTTTTCTATGATATTGGAAAAAATGCCGCCAGCAATGATGCTTTTCCGTAGTTTTATGGTAACCATTTTAGATAAAACAGAAAAAATAATTCCAAGTATTACACCTGAAAATTTAGTAGATAATTCACCATTAATGACAGCGCTTCCATTATGATTACGATTTCAAACATCACAAAAAAATTTGGCAAGTTAGTTGCACTTGATGATGTTTCTATCAATTGTAACAGCACAGAATGTATTGCTTTAATCGGACCAAATGGTAGTGGCAAAACTACATTAATCAAAAGTATATTAGGCATGGTAGTTCCTGATGATGGAAGTATCTTATTCAACAATAAAAATATTGCACACGACTGGAAATACAGAAAACACATTGGCTATATGCCGCAAATTGGAAAATATCCTGAGAATATGTCTATCGGTCAAATTTTTGATATGATGAAAAGCATTCGAAAAGATGATTCAATTTCTTTAGATGAAGAATTATTTACAGAATTTGGATTAGATAAATTATTAGACAAAAGAATGGGAACACTTTCTGGCGGAACTCGGCAAAAAGTAAGTGCTTGCCTTGCATTCCTATTCAATCCAGATATACTAATACTTGATGAACCAACTGCAGGTTTAGATCCTTTAGCATCAGAAATATTAAAAGAAAAAATCAGTAAAGAAAAAACGAAAGGAAAATTAATTTTAATAACTTCTCATATTCTTAGTGAGCTTGATGATTTGGTTACACATATCATTTTTATGCAAGATGGAAAATTAAAATTCCACAAACCGTTTGAAGCTTTGCGAAGTGAAACTGGAGAACAAAAATTATCTAAGGCAATTGCCAACATCATGTTAAAGACAGCACATTGAAGAAAATAATAAAATTTGTAATTATTGATATTCTAAGAAACAAAATTGTTTTGGCGTATACTATATTTTTATTAATTACTTCTTTAAGTGTATTCAATCTGGAAGACAATACCGCTAAAGGATTATTGAGTTTACTAAATCTGATTTTATTTATCGTTCCATTAGTTTCCATTATTTTCTCTACCATTTATATTTACAACAGTTCTGAATTTATTGAATTACTGGTAAGTCAACCGCTGGAACGTAAAAATATTTGGCTGAGTTTATTCTTCGGTTTAGCAGGGTCTATGGTACTTGCTTTTTTTATTGGCGCAGGCATTCCGATATTAATTTACGAAGCATCTTCTACAGGTATCATGATGCTGATTATTGGTTGTATCATCACAATTATTTTTGTTGCAATTGCATTTCTTACCACAGTAAATACACGTGATAAAGCTAAAGGAATCGGAACTGCGATTTTGTTATGGCTTTATTTTGCTTTATTATTTGATGGATTAGTTTTATTTATTCTGTTTCAGTTTTCAGATTATCCTTTAGAAAAAGTAGTTGTATTTATTAGCGCATTAAATCCGATAGACTTAGGAAGAATTTTAATTTTATTAAGGTTAGATGTTTCTGCATTGATGGGTTATACTGGAGCAGTATTTAAAGATTTTTTCGGCACCAGCTTAGGAATGGCAGTTGCATTCATCACTTTACTGCTTTGGTGTATTATTCCTGTAGGATGGTCAGTGATAAAATTTAAGAAAAAAGATTTATAAATTTTGACTTAATGAATATCTATGAAGAAGGATATTAAAAACAGAGCAGACATCGAATTGTTAGTAGAAAATTTCTACATCAAAGTTAAATCAGACAAATTGATTGGTCATTTTTTTACTGAAGTTGTTCAGATAAATTGGGAAAAACATTTACCATTAATGACTAATTTCTTTGAGAACATTATCTTCTTTTCAGGAAACTACACGGGCAATCCAATGAACTTACATTTGCACTTAAATGAAAATAAAGCGATTCAAAGAAAGCATTTCACTAGATGGCAAAAGCTATTCTTTATCACACTATATGAATTATATATTGGAGAAAAAACAACACTCATAAAGCAAAAGATTGAGAGCATAAGCAATATCATGCAAAAAAATATTTTTCAAAGAACTTAAACAAATAAAAAATGAACACCAAAGAAATGATGATAGGAGAAATGGTAGCAAATGATTTCCATACTGCTGCAGTATTTAAAAAATATAAAATTGATTTCTGTTGCAAAGGAAATCGAAGATTAGGTGAAGTTTGTGAAGAAAAAAAAATAGATGCTAATTTATTACTAAATGAATTAAATGCATTGTCAGAAGTGAAAGACAATAGTTCTATTAATTTTAAAACGTGGGATTTGGATTTACTTACTGACTACATTGAAAAAAAACATCATCGATATGTAAATGAAACTATTCCTGTATTACTACAATATTTTGACAAATTATGTAAAGTACACGGAACACAACATCCTGAATTATTTGAAATCAACAAAGAATTTAACGAATGTGCATCTGCGCTAGCTGCACACATGAAAAAAGAAGAATTGGTTTTATTTCCTTTTATCCGTAACTTAGTTAAGGCAACTATTACAAATCAACATTTAGATACGCCACATTTCGGAACTGTAGAAAATCCAATTCACATGATGATGCATGAACACGATACAGAAGGTGAACGTTTTCGTAAAATAGCGCAATTAAGCAATGATTATACACCACCTGCAGATGCTTGTGGTACTTATAAAGTTACATTTAGTTTAGTAAAAGAATTTGAAGATGATTTACATACACATATTCATTTAGAAAATAATATTTTATTTCCTAGTGCAATAAAAATAGAAGCATCCTTAAAAATATAAATAATCTAACAACAAATATTAAAATAACGAAGAGGCAAATAATTTTTTGCCTCTTCATTTTAAACCAAAAGTATTAAAAAATTATTTTGCAGGTGCTGGTGGTAGTAAAACACCATCAATTACATGAATAATACCGTTACTTGCTGGTACAGAAGCAACAATCGTAGCTGTACCGTTGAGCATTATTTTACCATCTTTTTTAGATATTGTTGCGTTGCCACCATTTACCATACCCAATGTTTGTCCATCTTGAAGTGATTCTGCACTGATAGATCCAACATATACATGATATTGTAGAATATCAACCAAAGCATCTTTTTTATCTGGCTCTAATAAACCTTCAACGGTGCCTTTAGGTAATTTATCAAAAGCAGCATTTGTTGGCGCAAAAACCGTAAATGGACCAGCATTACTTAATGCATCTACTAATTCCGCAGCTTTTACTGCAGCCACTAATGTAGTATGATCTTTACTGCCTACTGCAACCTGTACGACATTAGGATTTGAAACATCATCTTGAACACCAGATTGTCCTGCACCAACTGATTCAGAAGTGGCTTCAGAACTATTTCCATTGGATTTATCATTTGACTTACACGATACCATCAATAATGTGAAAGAAGACATCAATAAAATAAATGTAATTTTTTTCATAAGTATTTCTTTTAATTTTTTTTATAAATACCATCAATATTAGGAATACTTCTTATAAATAATTATGCGCAGAATCATACTTTTCTTTTTTTAAGTATGATTCTTATCAGAAAAATATTTTAGAAAAAAATTGAATTGTAATAAAATAAAAAACGCCAGTTATTTCTAAGTGGCGTTTTTTCTTGGTTAGTCGGGATGGCTGGATTCGAACCAACGACCTCCTGGTCCCAAACCAGGCATTCTAACCGGGCTGAACTACATCCCGAATTGCGGTGAGAGAGGGATTCGAACCCTCGGTACAGTTACCCGTACGTCAGTTTAGCAAACTGGTGGTTTCAGCCACTCACCCATCTCACCTCCTTATTTTTCTATTAAAAGAACTTTGGGACGGCAAAGATAGGATTTTTAAAGAACTTTACAAATATAACTCAATTTTTATCCAGAAAAATCTCTTTAATAAATTGATAATAATTTTGCAATAGAAAAGTTTAACTAAAGAAAGTATAATACGTTCCTTTTTTATTTTTATAACGACAACTCTATGCGTTTTTTTAATTCTTCAACTGAATCTCTGAATTCTTCATCAGTATCAATTAAATTTCTTACTGCTTGGCAAGAGTGAATAACCGTACTATGATCGCGACCACCAAATTGTTGACCAATAGATTTTAAAGATGACTTCGTATATTCTTTTGCAAAAAACATAGACAATTGTCTTGCTTGTACAAATTGACGTTTACGTGTTGGTTCTTTTAATTTTTCAATAGGCACTTCAAAGAAATCACACACCGTTTTCTGAATCATATCTAATGAAATTTCTTTCGTAGCATGTTTCACAAAATTAATCACTGTTTTCTTAGCTAAATCTAAAGTGATGTCTTGTCTGTTTAAAGTTGCTTGTGCTAAAATGGAAGTTAAAACACCTTCTAATTCACGCACATTTGTTTTGATGTTTGTTGCAATAAAACGCGTAACATCTTCATGCATTTCAATTCCATCTGCATGTAATCTTTTTTGCAAAATAGTAATACGTGTTTCGTAATCTGGAATTTGCAAATCTGTAGTCAAGCCCCATTTAAAACGAGACAATAAACGTTCTTCCATATTATCCAAATCTTTCGGAGCTCTATCAGAAGTCAAAATTAATTGCTTACCGTTTTGATGCAAATGATTAAAGATGTGGAAAAATATATCTTGTGTTTTTGTTTTGTTCGCGAAGAATTGAATATCATCAATAATCAACACATCTATTTGTTGATAGAAATGAATAAAATCATTGGTGCTATTATCTTTTAATGCATTTAGAAATTGGCTGGTAAATTTCTCAGAACTTACATACAGAACCGTTTTATTAGAACTATTTACTTTTATAAAGTTACCGATTGCTTGCCCTAAATGTGTTTTACCTAAACCTACACCACCATATATTACTAATGGATTGAATGCAGTACCACCTGGTGATTTTGCAACAGCCATACCTGCGCTGCGAGCAAATTTATTGCAATCGCCTTCTATAAAAGAATCGAATGTATAATTTGGATTTAATTGTGAATCAACGTGAATTTTTTTCAGGCCAGGAATCACAAACGGATTTTTCACCATTGGACTTGAAAACACGGCTGGCATTGATACTTCGTTGCTACCATAAACACCCTCTCTATAATTCGGCACGTCAATTGTTTTAGGTGATGATTTGCTACCTGCAGATGAATCTACTAATATTCTATATTCTAGTTTGGCTGAATCGCCTAATTCTCTTTTAATTGTTTTGCGCAAAAGTGTTACATAATGTTCTTCCAACCATTCGTAAAAAAACTGACTCGGCACTTGAATCGTTAGAATGTTATCATCTAACTTTACAGGTTTGATTGGCTCGAACCAAGTCTTAAAACTTTGCACATTGATATTGTCTTTTATAATTTTTAGGCAGTTCTCCCACACAAGTTCATGCTTGCTTTTCATACGCTCTTTATAGTTTTAAAAGTTTATTATTTATCAACAACCGGACAACTAAGATGAAACATTTTTCTTGATAAAAAAAATTAATTTGCTATTGATTTTTTGGAAACAATTACAGTATGGTGTTTTGACATCTTTTTACGAAAACTTTTTTCAAAAACATAATCTAGCTTTCCTATTTGCAAACCAGCCCAACCTACTTGATTGATAAAAACTTCTTTTTCGTCTTTATTTTTTTCTTCGGTTGGCTTGTCTAAAAAAGTGTGCGTGTGACCACCAATAATTAAATCAATATTATTGGTGTTTCTTGCCAAAATAATATCTGACATTTTATTGTTGTCATAAGTATAACCTAAGTGCGATAAGCAAATAATGATATGACATTTTTTTTGAAATTTTAAAATATCAACTTGCTCTTGTACACATTTAATTGGGTCAAAATATTTTGTATTGGTGTATAATTTATCAGGCACCAAACCATCGAGTTCAACACCACAACCGGTGATGCCAATTTTGACTTTTCCTTTCTTTATAATAATGTGTTTATGTACTTTATTTTGCACAGGTGTATTAGTGAAATCATAGTTGCAATTTACGAATGGAAAATTAGCGCGCGTAATTTGTTTTGCCAATGTTTCAATACCACCATCAAAGTCGTGATTGCCTATGGTTGCTGCATCGTAGCGCATTTGGTTCATCAAATCAATTTCCAAATCACCATGAAAAAAATTAAAATACGGTGTGCCTTGAAAGATATCACCAGCATCTAATAACAAAATATTTTCATGGCTATCACGAATATTTTTCAGGATAGTTGCGCGTGCTGCAGCACCACCTAAACCTGGATATTTTTTATCGTCATCAGCAAATGGTTCGATGTGACTATGCACATCGTTTGTATGCAATATAGAAAGTGTCGTTTCGTTTTTATTTTTTGCAAAAACAGAATTTGTTGCAGCCAACATGGTGCTTCCTAATAAACCTGATTTTATAAAATTTCTTCTATTCTGCATTGGTGATTCTATTTTCAATTTTTGCCGAAACCTTTTTTCCTAAACGTGCTTGTTCTTTCCAATATTCAATAATTGCATCTCGAAATAATTTGCCAGTTTGTTTTTGCGGAATCGTTTTTAAAAATGCAATTCCATCACCACCATTTGCCAAATAATCATTTATAGCAATATTATATTTTTTGGTTAAAATAATTGGCTCATTATTTACTAAAATATTTTGTGCTTTTTTATTTTTTATCTGAAATGAAATTCCAGAAATTGGCCAGCCATTTTTAGCAGCAATCGAATCGCAAAAATCTACAAGTTGCTGGCCTGTTAATGTTTGTTCCACTAAATAATTATCAAAAGGCATTAACAAATAAGCATGTTCAACATTGAGCATTCCTTTTGTAAGTGATGGTGTTCGAATACCACCATAATTTAAAATAGCAGCATCAATTCTATCTTTTGTATATTCTTCCGTTTTAATTTTTAGCACATCAACCATAAAATTTCCGAGCGTGCTTTCCGGCAATTTTTTGGATAAATCTTCTTCTAATTCTACCAAAGCCACTTTCATTATTTTATCTAATGAATCTTTATAAGGTTTATAGTATATAAAGGTTGCAGAATCAGTTTTGATTTCTTTATTGATTTTTACTAAAGATGCAGTTTGTGTTGTTGGATAAATGGTTTTGCATGCAGTAAAAATACCGGCAATAACGATAAAGTATATTTTTATTTTAGAATAAATTTTTGACATCATCTTTTACAAAATTTATAGCAATTTGAACAGGCACATCTTTGTTTGATTGAATAAAATAATTAAAAATGGCTTTACTTAATTCAATGCCATCGGTTTCGTCTGGCATCTGCGAAGCGATGCTATTGATAAGTTTAATAGTTTCTTCTTTTGCAGTTGATACCATTTGCCATGCATCCGAATTGATATACATTTGTTGCGAAAGATTGTATTCATACTCGATTCTAATCGTTTTGATAAGTTCTAATTGAAATTCTGGCAACAGCATGTTTTGTTGATAAACGCGTTGACATAAACTAAATGGATGAATGCGTTCCAGAAAAACGATAATGCGTTCGTATGCTTGCAAACGCAGTGGCTGCGAAACCTTTCTTTGTTCAAACAATAAAAATTTATTTAATTCTTGTTTTCGGCGTTCGTTCTCGTCGTTGATAAAAGTCTGAATTACAAGATAAACACCACCAAGTGTTACTAATGAAGGCAAAATATACTTCAACATTTCTAAGATTGCAGATTCCATGCAGATAATTTTAATTTGGTTAAAAATACAATTTTAATTTTCTATTTAACGTTGAAAATTTATAATAATTTTAATGATTGCGATGCATCGGATGATAATAATTTGAACTAAATTTGCGAAACTATTGTTTTAAATATATGGAAACGACTATAGAAAATAAAATTCCTGTTTCATTTACAGCATCTGCAGTAGAAGAAATCAAGAGTTTATTTAGAGATGGAAATTATCCAACTAATTTTGGATTGCGAATTGGTGTTGAGGGTGGTGGCTGTGCTGGATTTTCATACATTTTAAATTTTGATCAACAGAAAGAAAATGATGAAGTTTATTTTATTGGTGAAATTCCATTGTATATAGATAACACTCAAATTATGTACTTATACAATTGCAATATAGATTTTAAAACTGGCTTAGACAATCGCGGATTTGTATATAATAATCCAAATGCAACCACAACGTGCGGTTGCGGAACTTCTTTTTCTACATAATCTGCTGTTGCATGCAATTTATGTGTTAAAATTTACACAGACGCCTTATTTTACTAACATTTCTGAAAAATAATTTGGATAATTGTACAAAGGAATTAACTTTGTGTTTAGAATTTTTTAACTAAATAAATAATAAAAACATGAACAAAGGCGACTTAGTAAAAGTTATTGCAGACGCAGCTGGCGTAACAAATGCAACTGCAACATCTACATTGAATGCAGTGTTGGAAAGCATTCGTAAAAGTTTAAAAAAAGAAGATAAAGTTACTTTAATAGGTTTTGGTACTTTCTCTACATCCAAAAGAGCAAAGAGAGATGGCAGAAATCCATCTACAGGTGCTAAAATCAAAATTCCAGCGAAGACGTTAGTTAAGTTTAAAGCAGGAAAAGAACTAAGCGAAGCAGTGAATAAAAAAGGGAAATAATATAATTTCACCCTAAATAATAAAACTCCAACTTATGTTGGAGTTTTATTATTTAGGGTGCTAATCTTTCTAATATCCAAATTTGATTGTCTTTTAATGTATATTGCAATCTGTCGTGTAATCGATTCTGTCTTCCTTGCCAAAATTCAATCAAGGTTGGTTTTATATTATAACCACCCCAATTCCTTTTTATTGGTATTTCTACATTCTTAAACTCTTGATTTGTTTTAATAAATAACTCATCCAATGTTTTTCTATCTTCAATAGTTGAACTTTGTTTTGAGACGAATGCAGCAATTTGACTATCTCTTGGTCTTGATCGAAAATAAATTTCATTCATTTCAGTTGTTGTTTGAGTTGCAATGCCTTCTATTCGTACTTGTCGCTCATGTTCTCTAAACCAAAAAAGTAAAGCAACTTTATCATTTTCTTTGATTTGCGATCCTTTCTTACTATCATAATTGGTATAAAATATAAATCCATTTTTATCAAAACTTTTTAATAAAACAGTTCGTACAGAAGGTTGCAAATCTTTTCCAACTGTTGCTATCTGCATTGCATTGGGTTCGTACAAATTATCGTCAATTGCTTGTTGAAACCATTTTTCAAATTGAATAAACGGATTTTTATCGCAGTCCTTTTCTAACAGAAACCCTTTTTCATAACTATTTCGCATGTTTGTTAAATCTCTGTTTGGCATAATCTATATTTTTTTAGGTTTGTAAAAAATTAACGCATTGTCATTCTTCGTTCACTATCTAATTTTAATGCAGTAGCAATCATAAATGTAAATGAAAATAAAGAAGAACCACCATAACTAATAAAAGGTAATGGTATTCCAATTACAGGCAATATTCCAATCGTCATTCCAATATTAATACTTACATGTGTAAAAATAATTGCCACTACGGAATACATATAGACTCTACCAAACGGACTTCGTTGCCTATCTGCTAGCATAAGCAACCGTTGTAGCATCAATACAAAAACTGCTAATAAGACTAACGAACCAATAAAACCCCATTCTTCGCCAATAGCAGAAAAAATAAAATCAGTTGAGGTTTCTGGCACATAATTATAGCGTGTTTGAGTACCTTGCAAATATCCTTTGCCAATAATTCCGCCTGAACCAATTGCAATTTTTGATTGATTTAAATTAAATGCAATTCCATGTTTTGCTTCTTTTGATAATTCTTTTCCTAAAACGACATTTATCCTATCTCGTTGATGTTTCTCTAAAACATTATTAAAAATATAGCTTACGGAAAATGTAAAAAAACAAGTACCAATCATTATAATAGCTAAGATTTTTACTAGTTGTTTATTCAGCCAATTCCAATAAATTAAAATAGAAAATAAAAAAAGGCTGATTCCGATAATAATATATGGATTAATGAGCAATGCTAGCACTGCAACAATTACAATAAATAAACCTAAATAAATTACCAAATCAGAAAGTCCTTCTCTGTTTAAAACAAAGATAAATGCAGAAAATACCAAACACGAACCTGCATCACCTTGTGCAGCAACCATTAATAAAGGAATTCCTATAATTGCATACGCATACAAATGTTCGCGTCTGGTAATGAAACGCATATTTGGTGTATCAAAATATTTGGCTAATGCTAGTGCAGTTGCAAACTTCGCAAATTCTGACGGTTGCAATTTAAAAAATCCAAGATTGATCCAGTTTTGGTCGCCTTTGGTTCGTTCACCAAAAATAAAAACTGATAATAATAAAATTAGAATCAATCCATACATCGGATAGGAAATCAATTGCAGAATTCTTCTATCAAAACCTAAAATGGCAAAAAACATGAGACCTGAAATTCCAGCCCAAAGAACTTGTTTCATATAACTATGTTTCATACTAAATAAATCAGCAGTAAAATCGCCATTGTATTCTGTTGCAAATACACTCATGATTCCTAAAATAACTAAGAATAAATAGCAGTATAGAACAGTGCTATCAATCGGATCGTATGCGCGTTTATTGGTTGACATTATTCTTGAAAGATATCTTGATCGTTTGGTTTTGTAATATCGAATATTCTGGTTGAGTCAATTTTCTTTTTATCTTTTTTTTGCTGATCAATAACTTTTGCTGATTTTATAGAATCTTGAATTATTTTTTTTCGTAAAACAGAATCTCTCTTTGCTTTTATTTTTTGAATAGAATCCATCATCATTTGTTGTGGCGTCTTCACAGAATCCATTTTGACAATAGTCTTCATGATTCTTGATTTAAACATGCGATCTTGCAATGGTATTCTTTTTTTAGCGATAGTATCGTGTAAATATTTTTCTACCATCAACGATGCAATCGGCGCTGCATAGGTAGCACCAAACCCAGCATTTTCAACAAACACAGCAATCGCAATTTTCGGATTTTCTTTTGGTGCAAAGCCAGCAAAAATAGAGTGATCTTTTCCGTGCGGATTTTGCGCTGTACCAGTTTTACCACAAAAAGAAATGTCAGGAATTTTTGCACCTTTTGCCGTTCCAGCTAACACAACTTTTTCTAAGCCATCAGTTACATATCTAAAAAAAACAGTATCGAAACCAGTTTCATTTTTTATACGTTTTGGTGTTTTGTATTTTTTATCTTTTACTAGATATTTACAAATTGTAGGCGTGATATAATAACCTTTATTGGCAATAATTGCCATCGCATTTGCAATTTGTAAAGGCGTTGCCAGCACTTCGCCTTGACCAATAGAATTTGAAATAATGGAAGCAGCTCGCCATTTTCCTTCACCAAACATTTTATTATAATATTTTACAGTCGGCAAATTTCCTTTTTTTTCACCTTTTAAATCTATGCCTAATTTTTTTCCGTATCCAAATAAACTCATATTATTCAACCATTTTTGATAACCAATTTCAGGTGATGAAATAGTTGAATCCATAATAAAATCATTGTAGATTTTACAGAAATAAGAGTTACAAGAATATTGCAAAGCCGTTTCCACATCTGGAATTCCATGAACACCATGGCATTTCACAACATGATTTCCGACGCGATAACCACCTGGACAAAACCAACTCCATTTTTCTTCGTGTGTATGATTTTGCAACATTACAACTGCTGTACTTGCTTTAAAAGTGGAACCTGGTGGATACATTGCCTGAATCGGTCGATTAATTAATGGCTTGTAATAATCATTATACAACACATTAAAATTATGTCGACGGAATCTGCCAGTTAATAAATTCGGATCATAACCTGGTGAACTTACATACGCTAATATTTCGCCAGTTGATGGTTCAATTGCAACAATGCCGCCAACTTTTCCTTCCATTAATTTTTCACCATACGCTTGTAATTCTGCATCAATACCTGTAACAATGTCCCAACCTGCGATTGGCAATTTATCATCTTTACCTTCTTTATACTTTCCTTTATAAGTACTTTTTACATCTAAAACCTGAAAATTAATTCCTTTTTCACCGCGCAAATAACTATCGTAAAATTGCTCTAAACCAGTTGTACCCATATAATCTCCAAGTTCGTAATAGCCAGCAGATTGTTCAATATTATTTTCTGTTACTTCGCTTAGGTAACCCAAAAGTGCTGCACCACCACGATATGGATATCGACGAACAGTTCTGGTAATATATGAAATAGATGGAAATTCAAAAAGATGTTCTTGAAAACGAGCAAATGTTTGCGCATCTAATAGTTTTATAAATGGTGTTGGCTTGTTAGGAGTGGTGCGTTTTATTTCATCTAATGCTTTTCTTACAAATGTAATATTGGTGCTCAGTAATTCGCATAAACGAACGGTGTCTAAGCTTTTTGCTAAATTACATTGCACTAAAATATCATACACTGCATCATTGTATACAATTACTTTTCCTTTTCTGTCGATGACCAAACCGCGCGATGGATAGATGGTTACTTTTTTTACCACATTATCTTTTGCAATAGATTTGTAACCTGGTGTTAGCACTTGTAAAAAAAACAAACGCACAATAAGAATAGCAGCAACAATAAAAATTGCTTTTTCTAAAATTCCGCTTTCGTTACCACGTTGCATGTGTTTTAAATTTACGATTTAGATTTTCTCGTAAAAAATAAACTTATTAACCAGACTAAACTTAAAGAACTGATTAAACTGAATATAGTCTTGAAAAATGTAGTGACAAAGTTAGATATGGAAAACAATTCCAAAAAGAAATAAATTAAGTGATGTATAGAAAATAAAATAAGGATGTAAAAAAAATACCAATTAACTCCTTGCTGTGATAATGTTGGCTCATCTAATTTGTCCCAACCTGATTTTGGCTGAAAGGTATCTAAAATATAACTTCTTAAATAACCAATTAATAAAAGTGAAGCCGTGTGCAAGCCGCCGCCGTTACTGAATGCATCAACTAATAAACCTGTAAAAAACGCAAGCAATAAAACTGCAACGCGTGGTGTAGAAACCGGTAACAACAAAATAAACAACGGATAAATCATGATATAAACTCTACCAAACGGCAACTCATTCAATAACAGCAACTGCAATCCAATTAGGAAAACAAAACGCAAAGTGTTATTGATGATAAATTTATTATTCATTATTGATCAAGCGTTGCAATGAATCCAATTCATTCTTTTTATTATTTTTTACCACATATACATAACTCAAACTCGAAATATTATTTGTAAGATGTACATTGATATCATAGAAACTAGAACCTTCATCTGGTTTCACATCTTTAACAGTTGCAACCAAAACATTTGGCGGAAAAATAGAAGAAAAACCAGCCGTAACAATCGTGTCATTTTTTTTCACTGGAATTGTTTTGCTAAATCCATCAATTTGTAACGTATTCGGATCGCTGCCATTCCAGCGTAAATTGCCCAATGCATTAGAGTTTTTATGACGCACACCAACTAATGATTTCACACTTATCACTGACATCACCAATGCAAAATTTTCAGAAACATTGGTAATAATTCCAACCACACCATTACTGCTAATTACACCAAGTCCTTTTTGCAAACCATCTTTGCTACCTTTATTTATAGTGATGTAATTGATGTTTTTGTTGATGCTATTATTCTCAATTTTTGCTACTACATAATCAAACGTATATAAATCTGAATTTCGTGGCAAGTTAGAATCTGATGGATATTGATTTTGAAACTGGATTTGTTTTTTAAGCAACGCATTTTCTTCTACTAATGCTTTATTATTTTTTCCTAAATGAATGAATGTATTAAATCCGTTTACATAACCTAATACTGTACCAACCATTCCATTAGTAGTATTTAAAAATTTTACTTCCTGGTATTTATGCGATTTAAAAATCAAAGACAACGCAAAAAACTCCAACACCACAAAAAGTATGAGTACATAGAAACGAGAAAATAAATAATATATGCTACGCATGAGTTTAGCTCATCAAGAAAGTGTAACGGTCTCTGTTTTTTAA
>CALLKF010000169.1 GCA_938008535.1 uncultured Saprospirales bacterium
CTGTCGTCGATGTACTCGTAAACGTTAAACTTCCTCCTATACATACTACCGTGTCACTCGCTGTGAAACTTGAAGTTACTGTAGGTGTGGTTACAGGTGAGAATAAGTTTATATTATCAACGTAAATTGTATGACCATAAGCACCATAATTTCTAAAAATTAATTGAACATTTGGTTTGTTTAAGTATGCTGCAGGTATTACAACTGTATCTGATCTCCATTGATTTGCAGCAGGATAAAATTCTGGACCTAAACCAGCAGGAAAAGTTGCTAAGTTAGTTTCTCCTTTTCTATAGATACTTTGCGTAGTGCCTTGACAATTATCTGTAATTAAAACTTCTAAAGTATCCCATAAAAACTGATCAACACCTGCACCAGCATCTCCAAAAAATGGTGCATAAGCAATATCAAATTTCAATTTTGCTTCTGTAATACCACTTAAGTTAATCTTAGGTGTCATAATGTCATCTTTCTTGTATTTTCCATCCAACGTTGTATTGTCAAAAATCATAGATCTATTACCAATACCATAACCACTATATCCATTACGAACATCCCAATTAACTGCTGGACTTCCGTTTCTATTAAAAATATCCCAACCTAATGGCGGAAAATATGCACCTTCAAAATTTTCAGAGAAAGGAAAAGTAGCATTACCGACAAATGGAACATTTATTTGTTGAGTAATCGTGCTAGTTCCACGAGCATTTGTAACAACTAATGTTACATCATGAAACCCTGGTGTTGTAAAAGAAATGTTAGTTGGATTTTTCACATTGGAAGTAGAAGGAGTTCCACCTTGAAATGTCCAACTCCATGTGGTAGGTGCAAACAAAGATTTATCAGTAAAGTTGAATACTTTGGTGGTAGCACATAATGCTGCATTTTGTAATAAAGATGTAAATTTAGCTACCGGTTTCTGTTTAACAGTATCACAAACAGGTGAATTTTTTAAATTTTTTCTAAAATCTGCGTTTTGCATAACTGCCTGAAATCTTGTAGATTGACCATTCGTAAATAAAGCCATACAGTTATCACCTGTATAATCCATAAAATTTTGAAACATGTCACCAGCTGGTGCATTGCCACAAGTAATATGAGGTGAAGTATAGCAAGTATAATTTTCTTCCAATGCTGTTGGTGTATCGTCTACATAATCAGTTCCACAACTATCATCACCCCAAATATGACGTAAACCCAACCAGTGACCAATTTCGTGTGTTGAAGTTCTTCCTAAACTTGCTCCATTATTTCCAAAATAACTTGCTCTACAAACAAAACCATCATTTAATTCGTTACCAGCGCCAGTTGGCATACCACCTAAACCTGACATTCCTGGAAAAGTAGCATAACCTAAAATAGTTCCTGTACCACTGCTTTCAATACCAGGAACTACCCAAATATTTAAGTAGTAATTTGGATCCCAAATGGTTGTTTTTTTAATAGTATTATCAATTAAATCTCTTGACCAACCAGTAGTTCCAGGATTTCCCCAGCCTCGTGTATTTCCATTTATACGTTCAATACCTGGTTCAGCCAAAATATTATTGTTTAAATCTAACTTTGCCAAGCAAAATGTAATATTGGAATTAGTTTTTACTGCAGCAAATGCAGCTGGCAAACTACCACTATTTAAACCTGTACCAGCATAGTCATTGTTTAATGTAGTTATCTGCTGTTGTACTCTTGTCGCAGAAATGTTTTGTTGAGTTGTATTTTGATAATAACAAATATGCACAATAACTGGAATTGTGTAAGAAATCTGCTGTTCTCTGCCATTTGCTGCATGTTGTGCTTGCTGCATTTGGACGATTCGTTGAATTTGATTTTCCCATTCAATACTTGGTTTATCTGATCCACACCAACCTTTGTTAGTTGGTTTGTCAACAGAAAATGAATTTCCAATCATTAGTAATAAGAAAGGAAATAATAAGAGTAATTTTTTAGTCATTTTGTAGATATTTCAATACAAATATAACGTTAATATCAACTTTATCAAATAGCTTTGGTTTTTTAATGACAATACTTACATCATTTAAAATTCAATTAATATAAGAAGCTATGAATCACTTGCAAAACGAAACATCTCCTTATTTGCTACAACATAAAAACAATCCTGTGGATTGGTATCCGTTTAGTAATGAAGCAATGGAAAAAGCGCAGAATGAGAACAAACTAGTTTTAGTTTCGGTTGGTTATGCCGCTTGTCATTGGTGTCATGTGATGGAACATGAAAGTTTTGAAGATGAAAAGGTAGCGCAAGTGATGAATGAGCATTTCGTTTCCATAAAAGTAGATAGAGAAGAACGTCCTGACATAGACCAAATTTATATGAATTGCGCCATGATCACGACCGGTCACGGTGGCTGGCCTTTGAATGTGCTTTGTTTGCCAGATGGCAAGCCGTTTTTTGCAGGCACTTATTTCACAAAAGATAAATGGATCAATGCTTTGCTATACTTTGCAGATATTTATAAAAAAGAACCACAAAAAATAATTGACCAAGCAACACGCATAACACAAGGTTTACAGGAAATTGATTTGATTCCATTTAACCAAAATGAACGAACGATTGACAAACGTTACTTAGAAATTATTTGGGAAAACTGGAAAGATAAATTAGACTATGATTTTGGCGGTCGCAAAGGTGCGCCAAAGTTTATGATGCCGAACACGCTGGAATTTTTATTTCGTTTACAACAACATATTGCTGATGATTCGATTGCTGCTTATTTAAAAACAACTTTGAAGAAAATGGCTTTCGGTGGTTTGTATGATGTGATTGGCGGTGGCTTTGCACGTTATAGTGTGGATGCTTATTGGAAAGTGCCGCACTTTGAGAAAATGCTCTACGACAATGCGCAATTATTAACGGTTTATGCTCATGGTTATCAACTTTCGAAACGACCGATGTATAAGAGTGTGATCGAGAAAACGACTGCATGGATAGACAGAGAAATGACAGATAAAAGTGGTGGCATTTATGCATCATTAGATGCCGACAGCGAAGGTGTTGAAGGCAAATTTTATTGCTGGTATTATGATGAACTAAAAGAAATTTTAGGAAATGATTTTGGCTTAATAAAAGATGTTTACAACATAGAAGATGAAGAAGGTAATTTTGAACATGGCATGAATGTGCTATTCCGCACGCACGACCATGAATATTTTATGGATAAGTATGGAATTACCAATGAAGTATTTCAGGAAAAATTAACTACTATTCATCAGCTTTTATTTGAAAAAAGAACTGCAAAGATCCGTCCGAATTTGGATGATAAGATATTGACTGAATGGAACGCGCTTTACATAAAAGGTTTGATTGATTGTTACAAAGCAATTGGCAATGATGCGTATTTGCAAAATGCTATTTCTATCACTGAATTTATTTTGCAACAATGCAAACAAGATGATTATCGATTGAACCGAAATTATAAAAACGGCGTTTCCAATATCAACGCGTTCTTGTCTGATTATGCTTTTTTTATGGATAGTTTGATTGCTTTGCATACGGTTATGGCTGATGAACAATATCTAAATGAAGCGTTAAATCTTATGGAATATGCTATTGCACATTTTTATGACAAAACAAGCGGCATGTTTTATTTTACTTCTGATATTGATGAGAAATTAGTGGCGCGCAGTATGGAAAGCAGCGACAATGTGATTCCGTCATCTAACTCTGCGATGGCGAAGAATTTATTATTGCTGAGTAAATTCTTTGATAAACCGGAATACGAAAAGATGGCAGCCACAATGCTAAATAATGTGTTAGATGATGTAGTGAAAAACGCGCCGTTCTATTCCAATTGGGCAATGCTGCTGGATATGTTGCTGCATGACGATACTGAATTGGTGATTATCGGTAAAGATGCGAAACAGCTATTGCAGCAAGTTTTACCCAACTACTTACCTAATGTGTTGATCACAGCAAGTACGACCGCAAGCGAACTGCCTTTGTTTAAAGACCGTTTCGTTGACGGCAAAACATTATTGTATGTGTGCAAAAACAAAGCGTGTTTGCTTCCGACAGAAAGTGTTGAAGAAGCGATGAAGTTGTTGAGATAGTTTTTATTTATGGTTTTTTATTTTTTACCAAGTATAATTTATCGTTCATTAACGATTTGAAAGTTTGCAATCTCTATCTTTTTTGTTGAAGTAGTTATTTTTTAGTTGTTCATAATGATCTGGATTCTTTTAGTGGCTTTTTGGTTTGTGACAGGGTTTATTTGGCTGTTTTGAGCTTTCATTTGTTAATTGACACTCTTCATTTGGCGTTCAACACACTCTATTTGGCGTGTCGTATATTCCGTTTGGCTTGTCGCATTTTCCATTTGGCTTGCATCACCTGTCATTTGGTCTGTCGCACCTGTCATTTGGTCTGCATCACTTTTCATTTGGCGTGCATCACTTTCCGTTTGGCATGCACGATTCTTCATTTGGCTTGTATGATTTTCTATTTGGCGTGCACGATTCTTCATTTGGCGTGCACAACATTGCATTTGGCGTTCACAACATTTGATTTGGCATGTCGTATTTTTCATTTGGCATGCATGATTCTTGTTATTTTATTGGTTAATAAGCATTTATAAATACAGCATATTCTTATGCAATGCATGCATACCGTTGCATGTATTGTTAAATTATAAAAGTGAATTAAAAAGTTTGAATTGGTTTTGTGACGTGGGTTTTTGGGTGTTTTTACCTGAACTGTTGTCTGAATCAGGATTTAAGGATTTGTGGATTAGTGTGATTTTTGCCTGAGCCTTTATTCGATTTAAAGTTGCAAACTTTGTTTACAATACGGCGAAGTTAGAAACTTCGCCGAGTTACGATACAACACTTAGCTGATATTAGGTTTCATTCTTACCAAATCTTCCACCAAGGTTTCTTGATATCTTTATTTTGAGGAATAACATCAGTCTCCTTATTATTTACTTCTTCTTTTTTCTGTTTTTCACCAATGTATTTATATCGTTTTGAAATATGATCTGGCTCTAAAGTGTAAATGCTATCACCTGATGTTAGTTTCATAAATTCCATTATAACTTCATCTATTTCTATTCCTGAAAATTCAAATGCAAAAGATTTTCCTGTATCATGTGTTATTTGATTATTATAAACGTTTTTTTTACGTATTACCTTACCATTTTCTAAGAGTACAAAACAGAAAGCCATAGCGGTTTCACTATATAAAAACTTTAGCAATTTATTTTGATTCTCAGAGAGTGGTCGCATTACTAATTCAATAAGTGGAAAGTTTACACCTGCTGTTATAATCGAACCATGTGTTGTTGTTGTCAGGTACATTTCGTCATCTTCAATATTATTTGAAATAGCTTCTTCAAATATAGAAGAAGATAATTTCTCAGATATTTCAATATTAATTAAATCTGTAATTTCAGATAGGTTTTCCGTTTTTATACTTGTTGCAAAACCTAAAATATTAATACCCATAATTTATTTTTACTAAACTAAATTAACGCATATTACTTAATTCTACAAATCTGTCACAAGTAATTTACACAAAGATTATTTACTACATTTGTTATCTAACATACAACCATGAAAATACTCATCACTGGAATAACAGGATTAATTGGCAAGCATCTGATGTATGTGCTGCTGGATAAAGGTTATACGCATATTCGCGGTCACCATTTTACCAATAAAAATATGGATGCGTTTATAGCAAATGGTATTGAATTGTTCCAGGCAGATATTTGTGATGAGCAGGCAATTAAAGACATTAGCAAAGATTGTGACGTGGTGGTTCACAGCGCAGCCAAAGTGATTGATTACGGTACTAAAAAAGATTTCTATACTGCACATTATGATGCTACTCATTTCTTATTGAAAGATGCATTGCAAAACAAGGTGAAACATTTTATTTATGTAAGTTCGGTTGGTGTGGCAAGTGGAATTGATAGAAAGAAAATCATTCCTGATGAAACGACTCCATTAGTAAAAACAGGTGTTCACTATGATGATGCAAAAATAGATACAGAAACTTTAGTTAAAGATTTTTGTACTAAAAACAATATTTTCTATACTATTATTCGTCCGTCTGCGGTGATTGGAAAAGATAGCGTTTGGGTAACGGAGCCACTGAAAAGAATTGATACACCTATAGGTTTAAAATTAATTGACAACGGCAAACAACCTGCGTGTTTAATAGATGCTACTAATTTAGCGAATGGTATTTTTTTGTGTATGATAAAAGATATTGCGCGCAACCAAACTTATTTCTTTATGGATGACTGGAATGTTTCGTGGAAACAATATTTCACAGATTTGGCTGCTATGAAAAACAAAACAGTTGGCAGTTCTATTCCTTTTGGTGTTGCTTATACTATTGCAAGTATTGCAGAAATAGTGTTTCCGTTGTTTGGAAAAAATCCACCATTAGCAAAAAAATCGGTGCAGGCAACAGGAATGAACAGAACGATTTCAACAGAGAAAGCAAGAACAGAATTGGGTTGGAAATCTATTATTAATTATGAAGAATCTATGCAAAGAATAAAGGAAAGCTTGAACTAAATTATTCAGCAATCAAAGCGTCAATTTCTTTAATCATTTTATCATTATACCAATCAATGCCTTCTACTTTTGCTTCAATCTTCTCTCCTTTTTTATTGATTAAATAGGTTGTTGGAAAACGACGAATACCAATTTCTTTTAATTTCTTTTCGCTTCTATAAAATTGTAAATTGGATGGCAAAACTGCTTTCATAGAATCTACTTTACCAAACGATTCATCTGTAATCATTATTACTTTCAACTTATCTCCAAAATGTTTTTGCAATTCCATTAATTCTGGTTGTTCTTTTCTGCAATCGCCACACCATGTTTGAAAATACGATAATATCAACACTTTTCCGTTGAAACTAGATGCATCTACTTTATTGTTTTGCTCATCAAACAAAGTTGTTTTTTCAATTGGATTTTTTGGTGCGCGTTTACCGCTAAACACTACAAAATACAATACGTTTCCAAAGATAACGGCCAATAGAAATGGTAAATATTTCTTGTTTTTCATTTTATTAATTTAAACGATTATTTTATTTGTGTAAATGATTTGTAATGATTATTGCTGTACCAACTGCTACCATCGCTGCCAGTAACCAAACGTTGCGGACCGCGACTTTTATTCGGTTTATCTGCATTCACGTCCCATTCTTGGTATTTAATTCTATTTCCAGCAGCATCGCGCTCCGGTAGTAAATGCTCATAGTTTCCAAAATGTCGTCCACCAACAAAACCATCTGGTGCAGCATGGTTTT
This sequence comes from uncultured Saprospirales bacterium, assembly GCA_938008535.1. Classification (GTDB taxonomy): domain Bacteria; phylum Bacteroidota; class Bacteroidia; order Chitinophagales; family JADIYW01; genus JADJSS01. The sequence goes on from CALLKF010000169.1 coordinate 7,284, forward strand.
TTTTGATATACTCTAAAACAGTAATCGCTTGTTGAGGAACACCATCTGCATTTCTATCTCTATTCTTTTGAGTAGTTGGATTTGAATTTGGGTCTTGATTATTGCTTGTTGGATTTGGATTTACTACAACATTATTGTTTGTTGTGGTTGCTTTTAAACCATCAGCATAACCATCTTGATAACCTTTTTTATAATCATTAGATGATGATTGATTACAAGCAGAAAATAAGATTACAGAAAGAAAAAATGCAAAAATAAATTTCATCTGAATATTTTTATTGCTTTTAATGTAACAAATGGAATTCGCAAATAATCATTGCTGTATGGTGTGCGAACACTAATGCTTATTTCATTACTTATAACTTTTTACTAGTTACTACTATCAAATTTATTTCTTATTCGCTTTTGCATGATCGGCTAAAAATTGCGCCAAACCTTTATCTGTTAATGGATGGTAAAACAAACCAACGATTGAATTTAAAGGACATGTTACCACATCAGCACCAGCTTCTGCGCAACGAACAATATGCAAAGGATTGCGAACCGATGCTGCTAAAATTTGTGTTTTAAAATCATAATTATCATAAATCAAACGAATCTGATGAATCAAATCAATACCATCCACACTCATATCATCTAATCTACCAACAAACGGACTCAAGTAAGTAGCACCAGCTTTTGCAGCCAAAATGGCTTGTCCAGCAGAAAACACCAACGTACAATTGGTTTTAATTCCATGATCAGAAAAATATTTAATAGCTTTCACACCTTCACGAATCATCGGCACTTTAACAATAATGTTTTTATGCAGTTTTGCCAATTTTTTGCCTTCATCAATCATACCTTTATAATCTGTAGAAATAACTTCAGCACTTACATCGCCATCTACAATTTCACAGATTTTTTTGTAGTGATTCCACACATTTTTTTCGCCAACAATTCCTTCTTTTGCCATCAAAGTAGGATTCGTAGTGCATCCATCTAAAATACCTAAATCGGCTGCTTCTTTAATTTGTTCAAGATTGGCTGTGTCAACAAAAAATTTCATTTGTATAAGTTTATATTGAATGCAATATTAGCAAAATAAAATGGTTTTAAACAGTTATTTGCTCATTGTTTGTAGCATCTTGCTTGGCAATTTTTATAATTTCAGCAGTAATGTCTTTTTTAGTGATGGCTGATGCTGTTAAGACACCACTCATCAACGCACCACCAATTCCAACCGTAACAATATCTTGTCCAGTTAAATAGAAGTTTTTGATTGGTGTTTGTGGTTTCAAATAATCTTTTGCAAATCGCTCTGGATGATGGTCTAATCCATAAATTTCACCATTTAAATAATTGCAAAAATGCTTGGTTGTAATTGGCGTTGACAATTCATACAAATCAATTTTTCCTCTAAGCTGCGGTTCATAAGTATATAAATGTTCCAGTAAACGCTGTGCAAATAGTTCTTTAAATGCATCATACTCATCACCTCTTTTTTTCCAGCGCGTGTCTTCCCATTTTTTAAACCAATCATATTTTACAACTGTAATTATTTCAATAGTAGATCTTCCTGGATATTTTTCTAAGAACTTTGGATTTTTTGATGCTGGAAATGAAATATACACGACTGGAAATTCTTTAGTGTAATCTGCTAAATATTCTTCAATAGCTTTGTCGTGGTCTGTTCCATTTGGATAAATCCAATAATTTGCTTTTGGCAAGTTCAATTCTTCTGCAGTATGTTTTAAACCAATATACAAACTCAAATGTCCATAAGAAGCAGGCAATTCCAGCGCATCATTTAAATGAGGAATGAGTTTTTTTGATGCTTCTGGAATTAGATTTTTATAAGTAATATGCACACCAGCACCACTCACCACAATATCACTTTTAATGATTTTTCCATCTAACATCACTACACCTTTTGCAACACCATCTTCAATTAAAATTTCTTTCACACCAGCACCAATCAATATATTTCCACCATTTTTTAAAATACTTGGTGCAATAGTATTGAAAATTTCTTCAGAGCCACCAATTGGATAAAAACCACCATTCATATAATGTAAAGCAACAGCTGCATGAATGGCAAAACTACTCTTAGAAGGTGGCATTCCATAATCGCCAAATTGTGCTGATAAAACTGCTTTTAATTCATCATTATCAGAAATCGAATCGAGCACTTCTTTCGTGGTTCGTTTTGCAATGCGTGCATAGGCATTTCCCATAAAAGGTGCTGCAAAAAACAACATAAAATTAGGCATCGCTTTTTTCATGTAGTAGCTTTTTGCTGAACGGTTTACTTCAAACAATGCTTCCACATATTTATCAATTGAACGTGCATCTTTTTCGGTTGGAAAATATTCTTTCATGCGTGTTTTCCAGTTCTGCAATCCTTTTAGGTATTCATATTCTCTGTTTTGAATGATCACTCGATCATAGACTTCACCCATGTCAGACCATTTCAAATTCTTATCTGTAATATGTTCAAAAACAACACGCAGCAAGGAGCCTTTTCTGTCCATGTCACCAACATAATGCAAACCGACGTCCCATTCATAATCGTTACGAGTGAAGACATGCGTGTAACCACCTGGTGTGGTATGTTTTTCACAAACCAATACTTTTTTGCCTTTTCTTGCTAAAAGTGATGCTGTGGTTAAACTACCTAATCCAGAACCAATGCAAATAACATCATAATGTTCTGCAATAGTTGGTCGTTGTTTGTATGATTGAAAAAGTTTCATGAAGATTTGAGAATTGAGATCTGAGAATTGAGATTTATTTATAAATAGAAATTCATCTTTGATGAATACTATGCGTTTCTGTTTTGTTAAAAATAGTTCTATTCATTTCTATATTTCTATGTGTTTATTTTTTTAATAAATTTATTAGTTGTTCAAAATCTTTTAAAACAGTTGATTTTATGGAAGCTGGCAATTGATTTATAATTTTTAAAACTCGTTGTACTTCTTTTTGGGATAAATGTGTAAATACAGTTAACACTTCATTTTGTAATTGATGTTGATATGCGGTAGTTATTATTTTCTCCAAACGTTCATCAGAAAATCGTTCAACTATTTTTGCAATATATTCTTTATTTTCTACAAAAGAGGAAACATGAATCAAATCTTCTTCTTTATGGATAATTTTTGATAATTCTATTAATCTTGGAATATCAGAAACATCCACAAAACCAGCAGCTACTAAAAATTTCTTTTTATGCACCAATTCTGTGGTTACTTTTTTCAAAATATCCATTGGAATTTGATTGATTAAATGCTTTGCTTTTTCTGGCGTCATATATTCTGCAACAGTTGCCAAAAACGAGGTACTCATATATTTCATGATGGAAATCGCATCTTTCTCAGGCATGTAATAACTCATATTAGCTGCAATCAACGGACCCATAACGGTTTCCGAAATTTTTGCATTCATGTAATTTGGAAAGAATTTTGCAACGCCTGTGAGTCGTTTCCAAATATCGGTTTGTGTAAACTGCGAAACATCTAAAATTTGCAACCGCAACTGATTCAGTTCTGTTTTAGTCAACTTTTCCAAAAAAGAAAAATCATCGGTTTCCTTCGTTTGCAGCACATGATTTAATTTTTGGATTTCAGTTTGCTTTTTCTGGTGTTCGTTCATCGTTATAAATATAAAAAAATGAATTTCAAAATCGTACTTTTACAGCGTGAATATTTATCAAACCAAAATTATTTGTAAAACCTTTCAAGGTTTAGAGTCGGTTTTAGCAGAAGAGTTGAGTATGCTAAAGGCAAAGAATATTGAAATCATTAAACGTGCTGTGATTTGTGATTTTGATCAAGAGTTATTATACAGATGCAATATACAATTGCGCACTTGTTTAAAAGTTTTAGTTCCATTATTTGATTTTGAATCAACTTCACCAGAAGATTTATATGCGTTTGCGCTTCGAATTCCTTGGGAAGATTATTTTACGATTGACCAAAGTTTTGCTATTGATTTTACGATTCAGTCTGAATTTTTTACACACTCACAATTTGCTTCTTTAAAATTAAAAGATGCGATTTGCGACAGATTTAGAAAATACAATGATGATAAACGACCTAATGTAAATCCTGAAAAACCTGATATTCTTTTCAATTTACACATCAACAAAGATAAGGTAACGATTTCAATGGATAGTTCTGGCGATTCGCTTCATAAACGCGGCAACCGTATCGACCAAGATATTGCGCCTATTAATGAAGTGTTGGCTGCTGGTTTAATTATTATGAGTGGTTGGAATCGTCAATCGAACTTTGTGGATGCTATGTGTGGTAGCGGAACTTTTGTGATTGAAGCAGCTAGCATGGCTATTAACAAAGCACCGAATTTAGACAGAACCTATTTTTGTTTTAAAAACTGGAATACTTACGATAGCACTTTATACAATGACATTTGCGATGAATTGGAACATCAAATAACAGATTTTAATTATAAAATTGTAGGTTCAGATAATAACAAAAAAGCCATTTTCATTGCACAAAACAATATCAAAAAAGCTGGATTTTCTAACCTAATTGATGTGCGTGAAGTGAGTATTCAAAAGATGATTCCACCATTGGGAAACGGCACTTTAATAATTAATCCACCGTATGGCGAACGCATGGAAACGTTTCAGATAGATTTATTGTACAAACAAATAGGCACTGCTTTTAAAGAACATTTTACTGGCTACACTTGCGGAATTATTTCGAGTAATTTTGAAGCTATCAAAATTATTGGTTTAAAACCGAAACGGAAATTTTCAGTAATAAATGGTAAATTAGATTGTGTATTTTGCTTGTACGAAATGTATGAAGGCACTAAACGTATTTTTAAAAAGAGTGATAGTGATAGTGATGGTGGAAGTGCTGTTGAAAGTAATGAAATAAAAAATTAATCCATGAAAAAACATTTTTACCTATTATTTTCTATTTCAGTTTTATTTACTTCTTGTAATTTTTTCAATAAAGAAAATCCAGATGATATTCCTGCAGAAGTAAGTGAAGAAGTGTTGCAAGCGCAACGTTATTCGTATAAAAAAGATTTACTGAAAAAAGAGAAAGTGTTGTTTGATGCCAAAACAGAACAAGTTGATGTAAAAATACACAACGTAATTAATTACACTATTATTGATGATGCCAATTCAAATGTTGGTGATGGTTTTATTTATTATATTATCGATCTATCAGTTGATAATTTTTCCAATTCGCCGTTTGATATTCAAAAATTTACTTCGAGCTGCCACTTAACCAATGAAGATCCAACTTTTGCGTATGCGAATGTTGCGTATGTGCTGAAAATGTATTCGCTGCAAACCGATTCATTAGAAACCGATGTTAGTTATTTAAAGAATTTTTTGAGTGATGAGATGCCACCGAAACAAATTTATCGCGGAAAAGTATTTGCTTATGAAGTAAGCAAGCAAGATAAAAATGCGCTGTTTTTTCATTTCACTATCAATGATAAGCCATTTCAATATCAAATCAAAGAGAAAGATTTTAGCGTGAGTGCTGAAGAAACTAACGCGCCTGCTGTTGAAACAAAATAAATGCTTTTTATTGCACTTTATTATTTTCAAAACACAAAATAATTTGACTACATATAGTGTTATTTTTATCTAAATTATTATACCTTCACATACTGTATTTAAATTATACTATTTTTTCTTATGAAGTACTACATAAAACAATTTTTATTTCTGCTTTTTAATCTATTATTCATTACTACATTTTCACAATGGAATAATTCCAACTCAATAAACGGAAATTCAACTGTGACATTCAATGCCTCAAAAGTATTACCAAACAATACAATTTTTTTAATTGGTGATGATGGACTAACCCTATTTAATAGAAGTGGCGTAATTTACAAATCTACAGACAATGGCGTTTCTTTTACAAAAACAAATACTCTTCCAAAAGCATATCAATTATCATCCGCAAATTTTATAGATAATAATAATGGTTTTGTGTTTGGACAAACACAAAGTTTTAAAGGATTTATTGCAAGAACAACCGACGGCGGTGTAAGCTGGATAAGTGATTCTATTAATGAAACTGAGCAACTTAAATCAAATAGTTTTATTAACAGTCAAATAGGATATGTGGCTGACTTTACACTTGGAAATTTAAAGCTATACAAAACCATTAATGGCGGTAACAGATGGTCAATGATTTGCGATAAATACTATCAATCAGGTGCAGTAAATGACCTGCAATTTTTGACTGA
>CALLKF010000170.1 GCA_938008535.1 uncultured Saprospirales bacterium
TCGTGAAGAACAGGCTCAAACGCTTGAATACCAAGTCTGTGAAGAGTTGGCGCACGATTTAGTAGAACCGGATGTTCTTTAACCACTTCGGCTAAGATATCCCAAACTTCAACTGTTTCTTGATCAACCAAACGTTTAGCTTGCTTGATTGTTGTTGCCAGTCCTTTTTCTTCAAGTTTGTTATAAACAAACGGTTTGAATAATTCGAGAGCCATCTTTTTAGGAAGACCGCACTGATGTAATTTTAAAGTTGGACCAACTGTAAAAATAAGTTATGTTGATCAAACGCATAAAGATATTGACCCTAATAAAACAGTTTACGATGTTTTAAGTGGAGGAACAGAAAGTTTAATGTTTGAAGGCAAATCTATTAATAGCAGAGCTTATATAAGTAGATTTAATTTTAGTGGAAATGATCAAAGTAAAAAATGTGGAGTGCTTTCTGGCGGTGAAAGAAATCGTTTGCATTTAGCAATGGCTTTAAAAGAAGGTGGAAATGTGTTGTTGTTAGATGAGCCAACAAATGATTTAGATGTGAATACTTTACGCGCTTTAGAAGAAGGTTTAGAAAGCTTTGCGGGGTGTGCAGTTATTATTAGTCACGATAGATGGTTTTTAGATAGGGTTTGCACTCATATTTTAGCATTTGAAGGCGATAGTAGTGTTTATTATTTTGAAGGAGGATATAGTGAATATGAAGAAAATAGAAAAAAACGACTAGGGAATATTGAACCAAAACGTCCTCGTTATAAAAAACTGGCTGTTTAATGAAAAATAAATTAGGAGCATTATTTTTATTACTTAGTATTATTTAGTGTTTACGCGTTTATTGCAGGTGGCTGGAATGGCGTAAAAAAATATTGGCAAATGGCTCTATAAACCACGTTAAGTATGCAAAAAACATCAACGCAACATACGGAATCCATAGTGCCGGAATTTGTTTTGCCAAACCACCAATCACTCTAGTTCCAAAATAAACGCCTAAAATAAAAATCCATTGCATGTTGCCTTGTTGCTTCGAAATCCAGAATTGATAGTTTAAAAAGAATCGATAAATTGGATTTTTTGCACGAATAATTTCTTTCATGCCTTCTTTAGCATGATGATTATTTGGATTGATTTTTAATGCTTCCAAAAAATGCGAACGTGCTTCATTTCTATCACCAGTTTCTAATTTCGACCAACCAATATTGGCATGTGAAAACGCATCTTCTGGATTGTTCGCCAACGTTTCTTCAATACTTGACAATAACTCTTCTGTTCGATTTAACTTAGTCAAACAAATCGTTCTATAATTTAAACAAGCGTTATTTTCTGGGTCTGCATTCAATCCTTCATTGGCATATTCCAACCCAATTTCCCATTTCTTTTTATCAATGTATAAAGCAGAAAGAAAGCCAAAAAAATCGGCGTCCCAAGGTTCTAACTCTATCGCTTTGCGTATCATCGTTTCCGACTCACTCGTTTTTTCAATTGTATTTAAAAAGACAGCTCTATAATAATAAGAGATACCTTCATCTGGTGCTGCAGCTAATAATTTTTGCGTGTACTCATCGGTATTTTTTTCGTCGTTTAGTTGTATATATGTACTCGTTAAAAGTACTAAAGCAACAAAATTATTTGGGTCAACAATCAATGCTTTTTGTAATTCTACAATCGCTTGATCAAATCTTTTTAAATGAATTAAATTGCGTGCGCGTTCAATGTGTTGGTCTGTAATATCCATTTATTTTTTTATTTTAAGATACTTCAAAATATCATCATACAATCCACTTTCATTGGAATATAGCGCATAGTTGCGAGCTGTTGCAAACCATTCTTTTGTAGTTGCTTTGTGTTTAGTAATTGCATTTTTTAAATCAGATGTAGTAACAGGAATAATTTTTCCTTGTTTCATCGATTCAGGTAATTTTGATTCAATGGCAACATCAACAACCGCTTTTAAATCTGCACCAGAATACTCTTCTGTTAACTTCGAAATATTGGCGAAGTCAATATTCTCAAATGGTTTTTCATGTGATAATAATTTCAAAATTTCTTCGCGTGCTTTTACATCTGGTGGTTGAATAAACACAATTCTATCAAATCTTCCAGGTCTGCGAAACGCTGTATCTAAATACCACGGACAATTCGTGGCTGCTAAAATCAACACACCTTCGTTGGAATATTTCACACCATCTAATTCATCTAAAAACTGATTGATAATAAAACGACCACTTGCATTGCGCATATCGCTTCTGCTAGCACCTAATGCATCTACTTCATCAAAAAACAACACGCACGGCGCATTTACGCGTGCTGCTTCAAAAATATTATGTAGGTTTTTTTCCGAATTTCCCATCCACATATCCAACACTTCATTAATTCCAACTGAAATAAAATTAGCATTTATTTCACCAGCAGTGGCACGCGCCAACATCGTTTTGCCGCAACCTGGTGGACCGTAAAATAAAATGCCACCACCAATTTTTTTACCAAATGCTTTGTAGATTTCCGGATTATTTAATGGATGAATCACTTTCAACGCAATCTCTTCTTTCATCGCTTCCATTCCACCAACATCACTGAATTTTATTTTTGGTTTTTCAATTTCGCTTTGCAATAAAATGTTATCTACAAATTCATCGTCGCCAGCCGAAACAGTTGCAGCAGAACCAGATTCCTTTATCTGTGCGTTTAATTCGTTCTCGTAACTGCTGTCTTTCAATTGATTATTTAATGCAATTGCTTTGTCATAATTTATTTTTGATTCCTGTATTTCGTTTTGTGCCAAATGATTTTTTGACAATAAAAAATAAGCAGTTGCATTTGTTTTATCTACTTCTAAAATTTCTTCTAACACCACTTGAGTAGCAGAATATTTTTGCAAAAAGTAAAAGCAATTCGACAAACCTAATTTTAGTGAAATATCATTTGGTGAAAGTTGTATCGCATTTTTATATTCAATTTCTGCTTCAGCATAATTTCCACTATTGAATAATGCATCGCATAATAATTTGCGCAATGAACTATTATCAGGTGAAAATTTTAATGCTTCGCGCAACGAATTTATTTGTTCTTGATTCATTTTTATTTATTTATTAAGCGTTGCTAAACTATAAAAAAATAAGCATTTGTTTTAAACCTAAATAGTTATTATTTGTTGATGAAGATATGCTGGAATTTCTCTGATTTTCTACTTATTTTTGTTAAAATAAATTATTATGTATTCTACCATCAAAATAAAAAGAAATATATACAGTTCAGAGGAACATTTAATGCTGCAAAAGATGTGTCAGCAATTTATAGAAAAAGAAATTGCACCATTTCATGCACAATGGGAAGACGATGGACAAGTAAGTCGTGATGTTTGGAACAAAGCTGGTGATGCTGGTTTATTGTGCTTAGATGTTCCATCAGAATATGGTGGTGCTGGATTAGATTTTTCTTTCTGCGCATTAATAACAGAAGAAATTTCAAAAGCAGGTTTCACTGGTCCAGGATTTTTCCTGCATTCAGATATTGTTGCACCGTATATTATTGATTATGGTACAGAAGCACAAAAACAACAATGGTTACCAAAAATGTGTAGTGGCGAAACTATTACCGCAATTGGTATGACAGAGCCAAGTTGTGGCAGCGATTTGCAAGCATTGAAAACTACAGCAATTGACAATGGCGATTATTATGCAATTACTGGACAAAAAACGTTTATAACCAATGGCTACATGAGTGATTTATGTGTCATTGCTGCACGCACGATTATTGATGGAAAAGATGCTGGTATTTCTTTATTTTTAGTAGAAGCAACTCGTGCAGGTTTTTCTAAAGGAAAACCATTTAAAAAAGTAGGTATGAAAGCGCAAGATACGTGCGAATTATTTTTCGACAACGTACAAATTCCGAAAGAAAATTTATTAGGTGAAGTTGGAAAAGGTTTTGTGTATATGATGCAAAAATTAGGTCGCGAACGTTTGTCTGTTGCTTTAATGGCAGTTGGTGGTGCTGAAGGCGCATTGGAAAACACGATTGACTATTGTTTATCACGTACTGCATTTAAACAACCAATTGCAGGTTTCCAAAATACACAATTCAAATTAGCTGAATTAGCTACCAAATTACAAATTCATCAAACATTTGTAGATAGATGTGTGGAATTGTATTGCAACGGCGAGCTCAGCGCAGAAACCGCTTCTATGGCAAAATATTCTTGCACCGATACACATCAGGATATTGTAGATGAATGTATGCAATTACACGGTGGTTACGGCTACATGTGGGAATATTATATCGCTCGTGCGTATGCAGACAACCGTGTAGCGCGCATATACGCAGGCACGAATGAAATTATGAAATTGCTGATTGCACGTGGTTTATTGCGTGAACTACACGAAATGCAAAAGAAACAAAAAGCAAGTGCTGCAATAGCGAATTAAGAATTGTCTGAACTATGATTAAAAAATGATTTATTGGATTACCATGATTTTATTTTTTTAAATCCTGAAATCCATTCATCCAACAAATCCAAATTCAGACAAAAAATCACACACATCACAAAAATCATTTCCATCACAATTCAGAAAATTTCCTGTCGAGCTTCGCTCATCCTTCTCCATTTGGAGAAGGTGGTTCCGACAAAGTCGGAATCGGATGAGGTAAAGACAACCAACACACTACTTCATATACATCAGCACTTCTATTTTTACAAATGCTTTTCTAGTCTGAAACAAACTGCCTCTATGTTTAATATTAATTCTACCATTGCTATCTGTTAAACAATATACTTGGCCTGCATCACCAAATTTTTCAAAACTCAAAAAAGTTGAGTTTGGACCAGCAGAAGTTGTACTTCCTGGTAAATAGTAATCTGATAAATCATCTTTTGATTTTAGAACGACTGTTGTGCCAAAAAAATTATTATCCAAACTGCTTATCTTTAATAAAACCTGTGCTTTATTATTTCCAACAACTGAACTTAAATCTAAATCAAAATTACTGTACAAAGAATCCGTATAAACAACCACATTTGGAAAAAATATACCACTCAAACTTTGTGCAGCAGTCGTCTGTACTGTTCCATCTGCAAACTTATAACCACTTGTCGTAGCAATTTGTCCATTCACTTCCAATTTGCTCGTTGGTGTATCGGTACCAATACCAACTTTGCAGTCATCCGTAATTTTCACGCACGGCTGCGAAGGCACACCGGTTCCAAAAATATAACCACCACCAGTTCCATATGCTTCGTTTGTAAATACCACGTCACCGCGTCCGCTTCTTGGTATCAAATCGTTGCTGTCTTCCGCAACGCCAAACACCACACCACCTGTGTAGGCAGTATCTGCCAAACGCAGCGTTGGCACTTCGCCTGTTATTTGCAGCTGGCTGCCTAGGCGTTCGCTGCTATACACTTCCAGTTTCTTTCTCGGTTTATTCGTGCCAATGCCAACATTGCCTGTGTTGAAGTAAATATTCGTATCGTTGTCGCTCCATTGCGTACCATTTTCTGCTTCTTTTGCATACAAGGCATACGGTACAGAAACCAATTGGCTAGTGCCAACCAAGGTGTAGTTGCTGCCACCGGTTTCATCCATTTCTATTTTTATAAAATAGTTGTCGTTGCCCCAATTGATGGCGCTCATCGTGCCACTAACTGGCGTGCCTTTGCCTATTTCTAAATTGATGAGTCCTAAATTATTAGATGAAGTTGCATGCGTTTCCACATACACAGCAGTACCAGAAATGTTACCTTTCAGAATGCTTAATCGAATACCAATATTTTTATTGGCTAAGATATTGCCGCCATTATCGCGCGCCACTGCCTGGTATTTGATAGCTTCCGGAACTACTGCAAATGTTTGTAGTTGCAACAACAGCAGTAAGATAATTGACACTAATATTTTTTTCATTTGAGTTACTTTTATTGTTTGTTTATTTCTTCATTATATAAAATCCTAAAATCCACTAATCCTGCAAATCCTGATTCAGACAATTACAATTACTGTTTCACAATTTTAAAAGTTCCAACCAACTCATGCGCAGCATCTTCTAACTTCAGCCAATAAACCGCTGGTGTCAATTGACTGCAATCAATCGCAGTTAATTCATTTTGAAGCGCATCTTCTTTTATCATCTTTCCTTGCATATCAAACAGTTGAAACCACACGTTCTTTAATTGCGTTGCATTTATTTTCAAAATCAATAAATTATTGGTTGGATTTGGAAACAACTGTATATCATATGATGTCTTGCTGTTTTTTATCGCCGTGATAATATAATTTGCTTGCTGAAAACCATTCGACAATTGGTTGTTTCCTGACTGCATGGTTTCTACAATGGTTTCGCCAATTGTCCAGTAAACATTGGCTGTTCCGTTACTGAGTGTTCCGCTTGCAGTGCAAAATACAGATGGTGTAAGTTGTTGCGCTTCCATATAAAACGAAACTATCATAAACGTGATAAATAATGAGTACTTCTTCATTTTAACAGCTTTATTAATTATTGATATTCAAATTTAATCAGATTAAATCATAGTATTTGAGAATATTTTTTGATATTTTTACTTAATAATAAACTTATAATGGTTTATTTATTTGATTTACAACAATTTAAACGCACAAAAACATGAATAATTTACTTTTTGAAAGATTAAGCAAATTAAAAAAAGATGATTTTGTTCAGTTCGAGCTGTTTATCAGTTCACCATATTTCCATAAAGGCGAAAAAGCAATTTCTTATTTTGAATGCATCAAACCATTTTATCCAAACTTCGAGATTCCGAAAAAAGTACAAACTAAAATTGGGAAATTGTTTCCTAGCAAGGCAGCATATGATGTATTGCTAAGCAGAATAAATGATTTACTAGATAGTTTCGAATTGCAGGAATTGTACAACAAAAAAACATTTATCAAAACAGCACTCAAATATGAGTTGGAATTGGAGCGAAAAAATAATGTAAAATATTATCAGCAGCTTCAACAAACGCCAACCAACACCATGAAAGACAGCGACGATTTGTTCGCCGATTATTATAAAGAATTTACATCTATTGCTATTTGTGAAAACAATTGGCTCAGCGATAAGGAAAAAATTATTTTCCACAGTGAGCAGGCAATGTCCAGCATGCTTAATTTTTTTCTCAGCAAATATTTAATGATTTACGCCAACAAGATCACACACAGTTTAAATATTTCACCAACACCGGAAGAAAGTAACGAAACCAAGCTGATGCTGAAATTCGTGGAAGATAACATGGAACAGCAATCACTATCTGTAAAGTGCTTATTTTATATCATTAAGTTGTTCAAAAACATTTCAAATGACGAAATTGAGTTTGATGAAAATTACAACAAACTAAAAAAAGACACCTTTGGTCTGACGCAAAACGAAATTTCTTATGAAATAAAATACGCACTAATTCAGGCATCATCGGCATGTATTTTTAAATGCTACACCAATCCAAAATATTTCAACCTCGCTTTCGAGTTGATCCATTTCTTGGTAGAAAATGAGTTGTATTTTACCTTATCACATCAGCAGCAAATCCAGCAGCGTTTTATTCTCATCATCAAAGTTGCCTTAGGCGCCGGTGAAATTGATTGGGCAAAACAATTCATCGAAACCAGGATCAATTTAATAGATAAAAAACAACAAGCCGATTTTTACAACTATGCATTGGGTTTAATTTATTTCCATCAGCAAAATTATAACGCAGCCATCAAACTGATGATAAAAATAAACATCAACACACCGCAATATGTAATCGATTATAAAACTACTTTACTAAAAATGCATTACGAACTCAATGAATTAGCCGCCTTCAATTACCAGTCACAAACCTTCCTGAAATATTTAACCAAAGAAAAAACATTAAACAAAACGCATAAGAAACATATACAAGATTCCATAGAATTCATCAAACTACTATTCAGATACAAAAAGAACAAAAAGCACGAAGACATTACAGAAAAACTCAAACTCAAAAATATGGACTACCTAATCACCAACTACCGCGACAAATGGTTCGCAGAAAAATGCAGTTAAATTATCTGACCATAAAGTTAAAAACTACACTAAAAATCAAAAAACAATTGAAAATCAATAAAATAGCAATTCAGCAATAGCAATTTTCTATGAAGCAGCTGAAGCTTTCTATGAAATAGCTTATTCTTTCTATTAAGAAACTTAAACTTTATATGAAGAAGCTACAACTTTATATTATTTGGCTACAATTTTCTATGTTACGACTGCATCTTTCTATTATCCGGCTGAAACTTTCTATTAAGTGGCTACATATTTCTATGATGCGGCTGCATCTTTCTATTATCGGGCTTAAACTTTCTATGATACGGTAATAGCTTTAGAGTGCAGGCAATGGTGCAAATTCAATTCAAGGTTATTATTCATTAATTATGCCTTGGTTCTTGATTCTAAAAATTTTGGTTCCAAAAATAAAAAAACCGCAACATTGCTGTTGCGGTTCTGTATGGGTTGGCGACGACCTACTCTCCCAGGTTTGACCTAGTACCATTGGCGCTGTAGGGCTTAACTTCTCTGTTCGGGATGGGAAGAGGTGATCACCTACGCTATAATCGCCATTAAATCTTTGGTAGTAAACTACCTTGTATTTTTATGACTTGTTTGTCAGTAAATTTTAACATATTGGGAAATCATTATACAAATTTTAAAAAGTTGATGGGTTATTAGTATCACTCGGCTTTGATGTTACCACCTTTACACCTATGACCTATCAACGTCGTAGTCTTCGACGACCCTATGAGATCTCATCTTGAAGTTGGTTTCGTGCTTAGATGCTTTCAGCGCTTATCCATTCCCAACGTAGCTACCCAGCGGTACATCTGGCGACATAACTGGTACACTAGAGGTCAGTCCATTCCGGTCCTCTCGTACTAGAAACAGATCTTCTCAAATCTCAAACGCCCATAACAGATAGGGACCGAACTGTCTTGCGACGTTCTGAACCCAGCTCGCGTGCCACT
>CALLKF010000171.1 GCA_938008535.1 uncultured Saprospirales bacterium
CTTTATAAATTCTGTACGATGAAGAATCGGTCATATTATTTTGTCCGATGTTTTTGATGACAAAGCGTGCGGTGTTTCCGGTGCATCTGCCGTCAACGCTCACTTCGCTCTTGTCCCAAAGTGCATAGTCCGGTTGTATCTGGTCCACACATTTGTTGCGTGGCAAAATGTATGCACTAATACATTGAGTTAAACCAACAATGCCATTTACACAATCTACTTTAGTAGTTAAGTATATAGTACCACATTCATTGGCACGAAGCGTACCAATATTGAACGTGATTTTTTTACCGCTGATCGTATAGTTAGTATTGCTTGCCGAAACAAACGTAACATATTCAGGAAGCGTTACAATTACTTGTACATTCGTAGTATCTACATTTCCTATGTTGCAATATTTGATTGCAGTTGTATTATCAAAACAGCGACGCATACGGCTTTGTGCGAGTTCTAGTTGTAAGTAAGCACATTGTTTTTCGTAATTGGCAAAATTAATTTCCGAAGTATCTTGTCCGTATTGAGAAAAGGAAACGGTATGGTAGCCGATGGAAGGACAAACTATTTGTTGTAAAAATGGTTTTAATATGGCTGGTGTAATTTGTTTTACTTTGTAATTACCTGTATCAACTAAGAGTGAGTAACTTCCTTGCTCATTTGTAATATTAAAAAAATTATGCGGTTCCGTTTTCACTATAACATTAGGTATTCCTTTTTCATTAGAATTTTGGATGCAATCTGTATTGGATTGTTTAAAAACACTACCCTTTATTAAGTTTGCACCATTAGCAACTCTTATTTTTATTATCCATAGATCATCTCCCGACATTCCAGAATTTGTATATATATTACTAGTTTTTTCGCCTGATATATCGCTTGCTGAATTACCAATTAATAAATAATCTTTGTCTTTTAAAGGTATTATTTTACGCAGATTATCTGCATTACTTCCACCTATTGTTTTATCCCATAGTAAATTCCAATTTGAATCAAATTTTAAAATCCAATAATCTTCCAGACCTCTGCTGTTTTCAGTTTTGTCACCACCAATATTGGCAAATGACCAACCGCCAACTATATAACCACTATCCAATGTTGGAGAAATTGACGAGAGGTTATAAACATTATCCGAGTTGATATTTTTCCTCCACAGAATATCTCCTTGTGAATTGATTTTTACTATGTGATTTTTTGTCGAAGCACCACCTAATATAAAACAACTATCTTTTGTTAAAACTATATCGTTTAATTCATCATTTGTATCAAATCCGCTGCCAATATTTTTTTGCCATAAAATATTTCCATTAATATCTAATTTAATTACCCAAAAGTCATCTTGATATTCGTTATCCATAGTTTTATCTCCTGACGTATTACTTTGTGAACTACCAGCAACAATATATCCTCCATCAAGTGTTTGCGATACTTTAGACAACCAATCATAATTAGTACCACCCAATGTTTTTTCCCATTGTATTACACCAATACTATCAACTTTTATCACCCAATAATCATATGCACCTCTTGAATTCTGTTTTTTATTAAAGCTGCTATCACTATTTGAACTGCCACCTATTATAAAACCACCGTCTTTAGTTGGCGAAAAATCAGACATATTATCTTGATTTGAGCCTGCATATGCTTTTTGCCATTGAATATTACCGCTCTTATCTAACTTTAAAAACCAATAATCTGGTCCACTTCCAAAATGTGCAATTGTTTTTTCCCCACTTATACCGCTCCTCGAACTTCCTCCAATTATGTAACCATTATCTGCAGTTTGTTTTACTTTATTTATTCTGTCGAGATCATTTCCACCAATTGTTTTTTGCCACTCAATTATCCCATCTGAGTTCAATTTTATAAGCCAAATATCGCCGCCGCCTCTGGCGATATCAGTCTTATCTTGTGAAATTCCAGCTTCTGTATAAGCGCATAATAAATAACCTCCATCGTTTGTTTCCATTGCATCCCATACATCATCAGAATAAGAATTTGTTCCAATATTTTTTTGCCAAACTATGTATGGAAGATATTGTTGCGCCTCGCACAATAAACTGGTAAAAAGAAGAGTAAGCAGTAGTAGTTTTTTCATTGGTGGTTGTTTTAATAACTTTACCAAAGTTTGTATTCGTGCGCTAGTGAACTTTGAAAAAGTTTTTGAGAAATTTTATTGAGTATAAATATACAAAATTAGTTAATTGGTTGTTATTTATTAAAAGTTGTGTTTTATTTTTTTGTTGGATAGCCGGTTTGCGGATGGTATGCTGCCAAATTTTGGGTAGATGCTGCAAATTTTAGTATGCGATGCAGGTTGCTTTCTATGCGATGCATCTTGCTTCATATGCGGCGCAGGTTGCTTCATATGCGATGCAGATTGCTTCGTATGCGATTCAACTTGCTTTGTATGCGATACAACTTGCTTCATATGCGATTCAACTTGCTTCGTATGCGATGCAACTTGCTTCATATGCGATGCAGGTTGCTTTGTATGCGATGCAGATTGCTTCATATGCGATGCAGATTGCTTTGTATGCGATTCATGTTGCTTTAAGATTTTTGCATCGCAAACAGCTTTTTATATTCTTTAATTAAAAAAAGATGCATCGCAAGACCTTCAAGCTTTATAAAACCCTGGAGGTCTTATAAAAAAAAGAAAAAAAAATGCTTTACAAATTAAAAAACATATACTAAATTTAATAGTAGTTATTAAATTATTCATCCTAAAAAAGAAATTTTATGGCAAAGAAAGAACCCATACTTTTAAAATTTAGGTTTACTTACGGCGAATTAAAGCAAAAGGCAGACGTCACCTTATTATTAATAGACAGAGACCTTGCGGAATTTAGCGACCGAGGTTTTACGCCAGCCTAGCGCGCTGAGTTGGAAACTGCTATTGAAGCGGTTGCCGATTTTCCGGCAGATTTCCAGATGGAAGGCATGCAGATGAGTGCCACTGATGCAAAGTTCGCCGCGCGCGATGTGCTGGAATCTAAAATGCGTACGGTTTTCATAGCGGTGAAAACTATTTTTGGCGTAAAGAGTGCTACTTACAGAGCGTTTGGAAATCCGAACCTGACCAAGCAGCAAGATGATGAGCTGATTCGGAATGCGAAAGATATGGTTGCCGAAATTCCGGAACACCTTGCCGATTTAGAAGAAGAAGGCATCACGTTGGCGAAAGCTGCGCAGCTAAATGATGCAAAAAACACGTTTGACATGGCGATAGATGCACAGCGCAGAGCCATCAAAAACCGCGACAAGGCAACCGAAAAACGTGTTTTGTTGGGTAATGCGTTGTATGATTTAGTTTCTAAATACAACGAAATCGGCAAAGATATCTGGTACGAAATCAGCGAAGCGAAGTATAATGATTATATTATATGTGACGAGTTGGCGTAAACGTCTAAAAACGCTTAAAATTTATCTAGTATAAACACAAAAATTACCAAATCTTTATTTGTGGACAATCTTTGCCACTGCAATTTTGTAAACCACTTACTTAAACGTATTTTTGCACCGATTTTATAATCTTAAATACTTAAATAGCAATATATTCTATGGCAAACGTAGGTAAAATTACCCAAATTATCGGTCCGGTTGTGGACGTTTCATTCAGTAGCGAAGGTTCATCTTTACCAAGAATCTTAAATGCATTAATCGTAAAAAAAGACGATGGTACTGAAGTAGTATTAGAGTGCCAACAACACTTAGGAGAAAACAGCGTGCGTACCGTAGCAATGGATGCAACAGAAGGTTTAACACGTGGTGCAGAAGTAATAGACACAGGCGGTCAAATCACGATGCCAGCTGGCGAAGCGATCAAAGGTCGTTTATTTAACGTAATCGGAACTGCGATTGATGGTATTGGTGAAGTAAGCAAAGTGGGTGGTTATTCTATTCACGGAAAAGCACCGAAATATGAAGATTTAGCAACGTCAAAAGAAGTTTTATATACTGGTATTAAAGTAATCGACTTAATTGAACCATACGCTAAAGGTGGTAAAATTGGTTTGTTCGGTGGTGCTGGTGTAGGCAAAACAGTATTAATCATGGAATTGGTAAACAATATCGCGAAAGGTCACGGTGGTTTATCGGTATTCGCAGGTGTTGGTGAAAGAACTCGTGAAGGAAACGATCTTTGGGTAGAGATGAAAGAATCAGGCGTTATCGAAAAGACAGCGCTGGTGTTCGGTCAGATGAATGAACCACCAGGAGCACGTGCTCGCGTGGCTTTAACCGGTTTAACAGTTGCGGAATATTTCCGTGACGTTGAAAAACAAGACGTTCTTTTCTTCGTTGATAATATTTTCCGGTTCACTCAGGCTGGTGCTGAGGTGTCTGCCCTGCTAGGCCGCTTGCCATCCGCTGTGGGCTACCAGCCAACTTTGGCGCAAGAAATGGGTCAGCTGCAAGAGCGCATTACCTCTACCCGCGAAGGCTCCATTACATCGGTTCAGGCCGTCTACGTCCCTGCGGACGACCTTACGGACCCCGCCCCAGCTACCACCTTTGCCCACCTTGACTCCACCATCGTACTTAACCGCGCGCTCACAGAAATCGGTATTTACCCGGCGGTGGATCCACTGGACTCCAGCTCCACCATTTTGGACCCAGAAATTGTGGGCGAGGAGCACTACCAAGTGGCCCGCGAAGTCCAGCGCGTGCTGCAGCGTTACAAGGACCTGCAGGACATCATTGCTATTTTGGGCATGGAAGAATTGTCAGAAGAAGACAAGCTGACCGTGGCCCGCGCCCGCCGTATC
>CALLKF010000172.1 GCA_938008535.1 uncultured Saprospirales bacterium
CCTTAACAACATGAAATACGGTATCCTTCGTATAGCGTCCGCTTTTCAAAATTGTATCTACTTTTTGAATTCCATAAAATGGTAATAATCGTAAGGGTTTATTTTGGGAAGTTTTAATATACCCAATAATAACAATAGCTAAAGCAGCACTTGCCAGCAATACAGGAAGTAATTTTGACGATTTCATTGTAGAAGTAAATTTAGGAATCAAAAGTATTCATTATTAACTTGTTTTATAAAATTTAACATCCGTTAATAAAGAATCTTGTTGGCATCTCTGGCATCTAACAAATTCGCGCATGGTGTAATAATATGCGGATTCCCATACCATCAATGTGTTAAACTCTTCTTTCGAAATAACATGCCCACACGATAACTTACAAGTTGTTTTGAAAAACATGCTTAATAATTTTTAAATTTATAGACAACCATCTTTTAATTTTCAATTGAATATTTAAGAATATTTTGGAGATATTTTTTTGTGCATATTCTTAAAGATGAAATCCTTGGATAATCGACTGGAATTAAATTAAGTGTAAACTTATTTTTGTCACAAAACTTAACAATTGAGGGCACTTCCATCCAATTATCATACATCACGCAATAATTGATATTAATAAGTTGGTTATACTTTTTTGCACGCTCAGAAAAATAATTTAAGTTTGAAATTACCCTTTCAAAATTTGCGTTCTTTCTGATTTTTTCGTACGTTTCTTTTTGTAATGAATCAATAGAAATACTAATTTCTACATGCTTAGATTCTATTATTTGTTTAACTGCATTATTTAAAATCGTTCCGTTTGTTTGAATATGTATTTTACAATCAGCATTGTGTTCCACCAAAAACTTCATGATTGGTTCATACTGCTTAATCAGAAATGGCTCGCCACCCATAAACCGAACTCGTTTAAGATGTGGCAAAAATTCTTTTATTTGCTCAAAAAAATGTTCGTCGTAATAATCAGGAATATCAGGCAGTTTTTCAATATTTTTTCTAATGAGATTGGAAAATTCACCAGTACACATAATGCATTCTAAATTACAGGTATTGCTGATCTCAAATGTCATTTCAGTTGGATAACTACTCTTCTTTGGTGGCAAAAACTCATCATAAATTCTGCCTATAAATGCATTGTAATTTTTTGTTTCAAGCGAATATTGGCAACCGGAACAACCACCACTTAAATTATAATTCTCAATTCTACTTCTGAGTTCATTTGCATTTTTTCCATTCCAAATAGCAGCAATGGAATCTTCATTGATATTTCCATAAGCATCTACACTCGTTGCACAGCAAGCTGTTACTTTTCCATTTTGCTTAAAATACATGTGTTTAAATGGTGCTAAACAAATTAGTTTTTCAGGTCCTTGAGCTCTGTTTTTATTATAATCTCGAAGTGTTGTTAATGTTATTGTCGGTTCATCAGCTTTTTTATATTTATACCTAATAAAATACTCTTTAAGTATAAAAAAAATTCTTACTAAAAAATATACAGGTTCAAAAAAAACAGAATTATAGATTTTATTCAGCATGTAAATTAATTTTTAATACATTTAATTTCCAGCCAATCTGCAGGATTTATGTTCTGTCCTTCAAAAATATCTAATTGATTTTCTTTTTCAAAATTATACCGAACGGTGATATCATCCATAAAATCAAGTGGTTTGATGAATTCTATTTCCAAACCAACATTTGTAATTGCATTCTTTAATTCATATAAATCTAATGTACTGTAAGAATAATACTGATTAATATTACTAATGATTTTATCTATTTTTTGTTGCTCAATAGCATCAGCTACTTTCTTCTTATAAAAATCTTTGATGTATATTGCACCGTTTGGTTTTAATTTCTGAGTTGCCTGTTGTATAGCTAATTCAATATTATTTGAATGACCTAAACTTTCTAAAAACAATACTACATCATACTGATTATCTAAAATCACAGTATTTTCTAACTGATGATAATCGCCAAGATGCAACTTAATTTTATGTTGCAATTGTGCTTGTTCAACTTTGCAGTTTCCTTCATTTAACTGCACTTCTGAAATAGTAATTCCATCTACATTTGCGTTCCATCTTTTTGCAAAGTGAATTGCGGGACCACCAACGCCGCAACCAAGATCCAACACACGCAAATTCCAGTTAATGCCTGCACTTCTGCCAATATAATCTAATAGTTTGACAGTATCTGTTGGTCGAAATGCTTGTATCACATCACCATAAATATCCAAATAAGATGCTGTCATCTTATTATAATATTCTTTTACTTGTTGTGGTGAAAATGAAGACATTTTTGCTTTATAAAATTATTTAAAATTAAGTATTTTTTGTTCAGAAACCAATTGTCTATATAACTCAACCATTCCCAAATACTAATTCAAAACTACCGAATGCTCAATAAATAAAACAAGATCGGAAGAGCG
>CALLKF010000173.1 GCA_938008535.1 uncultured Saprospirales bacterium
TGGAATAAATATAATTATTAATATAACTTGAAAATAGAAATTTTGTTTCCAATAATTAGACATAACCATAAGTTCGTGATTTAAACCAAAAACCATGTCAACTACTTTTGCAATACCTAATAGCAATACAATATTTTTGCCATCAACATAAATTGAAGGAAGATGCAATAGTGTATATGTATTATCTAAGTTTAGCCAAATTACAATAAACAAAAAATAAGAAATCACAAATAAAATAGTCGATGATTTTTGGTAGATGGTTTTAATATTTTGCATATCATTATTCTTCCATGATTCGGCAAGTACTGGTGTTGCGATATTAGATATAGAACGATATGGAATAGATATAAACGTAACAATATAATTAGATAAAATAAAAATGGCTGCACTATCAAGTCCTTTTAATCCAGATATTAAAATGGAATCTAAAGAACTCGCCAACATCAAGAAAATATTTCCTGAATACAAAGAAGAACTAAAATAAATCATCTCTTTGTAATATTTTTTTGAAACTTCTGATACTTTAAAATTTATTTTAATTTGATTATTTGAATAAAGATTATAGCATAACACTGTTATTGATATTATTGGCAAAAAAACATACACCATCATTATACTATTAAATGGCAAAATTTTATAAAAGAGAAATAATATCAAAATAGCTTGAGAAATTCTATTTAAAATCTCTCTTAAAAAGGAAGGCAAAATTAATTTATAGTTTGCTGCACTAAATGTTTCTAAAATTGTGAGTATTTGAAATAAGAAGCAAAATATAAGTATATACGGAAAATAACCTGTCAACAATGGAGATTTGCTTGAGAAAAAAGAAATAATTTTTTCTTGAAACAGAATTGTAAGTATAATAAAGAAAGCAGCTCCAATAATATTTACCACTAATATCCATGTAAAAAAATCTGATTTATTATTATCATGTTTGTAGTATGGATTGTATCTAAAAATTAAACCGATTGTTGCCAAAGGTGCAAATCCGAGCCATATATTTCCAAAATCTAACACTACTTTAAATAAGCCAAATTGCTCAGGCGTTAATACTTTTGGGAAAAAATAGAGTGTATTAAATGCTCCAATTACAAGTCCAACATAAGTTAATACTGTAGCATATAGTCCATTTCTTTTTATGATACCCATTTAAGTTCTATGCTTATTTAAAGATAAAATGAAATTTGAAAAATCATCAACTATTTATTTTGTTTCAATTCAACCTTTTTTAAACCATGAAAAAAGAAGGATTGCCATTTCTTTTTTTCTCAGTTCAAAGGTAAGTGTTGGAACTAATATTTTTTTTAGTTTAATTAAGTTTTGATACACTTTAAAGTTATATTCTGTTAATCGAAGATATTTTTTAAGAACACGCTCGTACAAAACTTGTTTAAGTAATTGTTCATCGAAGTGTTGGTTTTGTTGATTTAAAGTAATTAATTTTTGTATCCAATCTTGCAAACTCTGTAAATCTTTTACTTTCGATTTTAAAGAAAAATCTACTAAACTCAAATGTAGTTCAGCTTCATTTTTTGAATATTGATTTTGGAAATAATACTCTAGTTGATTTGTTATTACTTTATTTCTATTAATTCTTGCATCATCAACTTTTCTTTTAGAAATGCTATTACTATGTAATCTATAGGTTGCTAAAAAATCTGTCAGCACAATTCCTTTGCTATTCAATAACATTCTTGTCCATAAATCATAGTCTTCACACGGTGGATATTCTTCGCGAAAAATTTCTTTTGGAAGAATTTCCTTTTTAAACATTACTGTTGAAGTAACAATTGGATTATAAAATAGCAAATGCGTTTTTAATTTGTCTGTATCTAAATCAAATTTCCAGTTTATATTATCTCGTTTATTATTTTCATCTAATGATGTAACACTAGCTGAAACTAAACCTAAATCATGATTTAATTTCAAGATATTATATTCAATTTCCAATCTGTTTCTTTCGGCAATGTCATCGCTATCTAAAAATGCAAGATAATCACAGCTTGCTAACTGTATTAACTTATTTCTAATAAAAGTAAGCCCTTTATTGCCATCGTTTTGATAATATTTTATTCGTGCATCAGAAAAAGAAGAAATAATTTGATGTGTATTATCAGTAGAACCATCATTAATAATAATCAATTCAAAATCTGAAAAAGTTTGATTTAAGATACTATTAATCGCTTCTGCAATGTAATTAGCTGTGTTATAAGCTGGCATCAATACACTAACGATAGGCATCTAAAAGGTTGTTTTATGGTGAAAAATTAAAATAGGAACATGGCTTATTTTAATTTAATATTTTTCTGCGTATTTTTTTATAATATAATTTAATTGTAGAAAATAATTGTTTTTTGAAAACAAATGCATTTCCTTTTTTTGTTATAATAAATTCTTTTCGTGCCCAAAATTGGTCGCCAGCAGTAGTATAAACGGTATCTTCAATTTTTAGAAAACCATTTTTTTGCATAAAAATTTCAATGTCATTTTTTAAAGGCTGTCCTTTGTATAATTCAACCGCTTCCACTTCTAACCAAATTAAATTTATTTTTTGAATAAATTCTTGTGCACCTTGCAACACCATTAATTCAGCACCTTGAACATCCATATGAATGAAATCAATTCGTTGAATATTTTTATCAAAACAAAATTGTTTTAAAGTAATTGTATTTACTTTTATTTCGTTTTCAAATTTTAGCCAATTATGAAACTCTTTTGCTTTTGAAGGTGGCAAGATGGAACTGCTTTTATTTCCATAATTCCAATCTTCATCTTTAGCAGAATTTTCAGGACTTCCTGATGATACATAAAAGGTGGTTTCTCCAATTGCATTAGACAAACACAATTGTATTGGGAAAATATCTTTCGTTTTATATTGACTAATATTTTTTTGAACTAATTCAAAATTAGATGGTAATGGTTCAAAAGCATAAATAGTAGCATTGGGAAATAATCTTTTATATCGAATAGAGCTTTCGCCTTCAAATGCGCCAATATCAAAAATCACAATTTGCTCATCTCTTGCAACAATAGATTGCAACAATTTTTCTTGTGTTTCTAAAATTGGCGACAAAATAAATTCACTTCTATCTTTGTAATCCATATACTATTTTATTTTCTAGTTTATTCCCAATTCTTATAATGTTATCCATGTTGAAGGAATTAAATCTTTTAATTCAAAATTGTAGCTTGTGTACCATTTATTTGGGGCAATAACAATTTTATACTGATCATTATTTAACCATGCTGCCCACCATGCAAATGTACTGTTTGGTATAATATAATGCTTGCACTGAATCATTAAATAAAGATAGGATGAGAATTTTTCACCAGCATATTCGTGCGTTACAAATACTGCATTTGTTAAAAATGAAAAATTATTTTTACACCATTCAATATCATCAGAAAAAATATAATAAAAAGGATTTTCCACTTCTTTATTGATATGTTCTATGGCTTTATTATAATAGTCCATTCCTAATAAAACATGAAAACTATTATTTACAAAATCTGCTCTTCTTACATTTAAACAAACTGAATTATTTTTCTTAATATCATCAAGTAAATGTTCTATTACAATTTCATTTTTTAAAATAATTGTAAATTCTTCTTTTATAATGTCTGCTATCGATTCAAAATATTTATAGGAACCCCATTGTCCATATAAGTAGGTATTAGCTTTTACATTTAAATATTTTATATCAAAGTCATGCGGACTTTCATTGTATATTATTTTATTTTTAATATTCTTA
>CALLKF010000174.1 GCA_938008535.1 uncultured Saprospirales bacterium
TAGCCAATTGAGCATTTTTTGCAATTGCTTTATCCATTTTTACAGAGAAAGTTCCGTTGTTTGGATTTGGAAAAATAGAGATTAGATTGTCTAATTGATTTTGTGTGATAGCTGTGATCACAGTATTTATGTTTTTACAAGTATCATCAAAACCACAAGCATTAGTAGCTCGTAAACATACTGTGTAATTCCCACCAGCAGCATAATTTATATTTGGATTTACTTGTGTAGATGTTTGACCGTTTCCAAAATTCCAATTATATGAAGTAGCATTGGTAGAAACATTCGTAAAATTAACGGTACTATTGTTCGCTATATTTGTAAAGTTTGCAAATGGCAATGGACATGACACAGTAATTTGTTTACAAAATACATTGCTTCCACATTGTCCTATTGCATTTAAACATACATTGTATGTACCAGCAGTAGTGTATGTAACACTAGGGTTTTGCAATGTAGATGTTTGATTATTCCCAAAATTCCAATTATATGAACTTGCATTTAAACTTGCATTTAAAAATGAAACATTTAAGTTGTTTGTTTGATTTGTAAAATATGCAGTTGAACCATTGGTGCTTTGTTCTATTAATTTTGAAATTCCACCATAAGTACCAAACCATTTCGTGTTTTGATTATCTATTTTAATTGCCTCTACAAAATTATTCACTAAACCATTAGAAGTAAAATAATTTATCCAAACATTATCTTTAAATTTTGACAATCCGTTTGTAGTGCCAATCCATTTGTATCCTTGTATATCAACAGCAATTGATTTTACGAAATTATTTGTTAAGCCGTTTATAGTATTATAATTCTTAAAATTTGCACCATCAAATTTAGATACTCCATTCTTCGTTGCCAACCAAATAGTATTTAATTCTATCGCTATATCATATATCTGGTTGCTTGGCAATCCATTAGTCATATTGTAATTAGTAAATAAACCAGCATTATATTTTGACAATCCGTTTTCTGTTGCTATCCATATGATATTTTGTGCATCAATAGTAATTGCATGTACAGTATTATCTGCAAGACCTTCTGACGTAGTAAATTTTTGCCATGTCGTTCCATTGTATTTAAAAAGTCCATTTCTGTAAGTACCAACCCAAATATTGCCTAAACTATCTATTGAAATAACTCTTGGATTGTTAATTCCTGTTTGAGTCCAGTCCAAATAATTCCATATAGTATCGTTGTATTTTGCAATAAAACCAGTTGTAGCTAACCATTTTACGTTTTGTTTATCTATAGCAATATCATATACCTCATCAAAAAAATTACCCGTTGATGAATTGTAGTTTACAAATGTAGTACCATTAAATACTGAAACTCCACCACCATAAGTACCCAACCATTTAATATTATTTTTATCAATATTTACACACAATACTTCGATATTTGCTAATCCATCAGATGTAGTATAGCTCACCCAGTTATTATTTTGATAATTTAAATTAATTGTTGAAGTTGCAGCACAACCAGCAGAATCTATTGCCATTATAGTATATTCACCTGCACTTAAATTGTTTATACTGTTTAATGTCGAACCATTACTCCAGTTATAAGTAATAGGTGTTATACCGTTTAATAAAACTGCTTTAATTGAACCATCTGTATTATTACATTTAGGATCTGATTTAATTATAGATAATTCGCAATTTAAATTATTAACTGCAATATTTTTACAATAACTTGTACTTCCACAACTATTTGTTGCTGTTAAACATATATTATAAGTTCCTGCTGTTGTGTAAGAAATGCTTGGATTCTGCAATGTAGAAGTTTGTCCATTGCCAAAGTTCCAACTATAACTTGTAGCATTACTGCTCGTGTTGTTCAACACAACTGTTAAACCATTAGTTGTATAACTAAAATTAGCCGTTGGATAAGAACAATTATTTAGTGTTGTAATCCTAATCGTATCTGTAAAGTTTGTACTGCAATTTGATTTGACTCTAAAATCATATGATGTATTTGGAGTTAAGCCAGAACCAGTAAAAGTTCCTAGATTTACTGATGAAGATGCTAATATCCATGTAGTAGAAGTAGCTGCTTTCCATTCTAATGTATAAGAATATCCAGCAGTATATGTCCAATTTAAGGTAACTGCATTGGTGGTAATGTTGGTTGCATTTAAGTCTGTTACAGCAACACAATTAGCTAAAGTAGTAAAGTTGGCACCATCTACGTAAGTGGTATTGCAATTTGCTTTTACACGCCAGTTGTAAGTAGTGTTGGCGCTTAAACCTGTAACAGTATAATTTCCTGTATTTACTGAAGTAGATGCTGTTATCCAAGTTGAAGAAGAACTAGCTTTGTATTCAACAGTATAGGTTTGACCGCTGGCATAGTTCCAGTTTAATATTGCACCTGTGCTGCCAATATTACTTACGCTTAAGTTGGCTGCCGTTACACAATTGGCTAAGGTTGTAAAATTAACACCATCTACGTAAGTGGTATTGCAATTTGCTTTTACACGCCAGTTGTAAGTGGTGTTGGCATTTAAACCTGTAACGTTATAATTTCCTGCACTTACTGATGTAGATGCTGTTATCCATGATGAGGATGAACTAGCTTTGTATTCAACGGTATAGGTTTGACCGCTGGTATAGTTCCAGTTTAACGTTGCACCAGTGCTGCCTATATTACTCACGCTTAAATTGGCTGGTGCTATGCAACTGGTATTACCACTCACCACTACTGTAGTGCGATTGCCTAATGCATCGTAATTATAATTGACTATAATGCCATTACTATAAGTACAGATTTTTAAACGATGCAGTTCATCGTAGCCGTAGCTTACCGTTATTTGTGCTTGTAATATGTTTATGCTACCAATTAATAGTATAGCTAATAGTATTTTATAAAGATGCTTCATAAGTTATTTTTATTATAATTCGGTTAATATATAGTTGTCTGCTTTTCCAGCATCACCTTCATGTCTCAATATTAAAAATTCCTTAATTGTGTAATCTGATTTTTTAAGCTTAGTACATAATATACAATCACAACTACTCCACCATTCATCATTGTGCGAAACCACTTTTAGTGTTTTATAATTTTTTCCATTTTTATATACATCAAATAATCTGTAACTATATCCACCACAATCTCCGTTATTGATTTTAATTTCTTTAAATTCTATTGATATTTTGTTTGTTGATTCAGTTGTAATTGATTTATTTTTACTGTCTGTTTTATTCTTTTCAGTATTTTTAGAATCATTTTTATTATTGTCTGTATCAAAAGTATATTCACTATTCATTATGTCTTTTGCATCTTGTTTTATTGTAGTTACTGTTTCTTTAATATAATTACTAACCACTTCTCTTTCATCTTTTCGTTTACCATTTTTAATTTCATCTATTTGTTTTTGAATGATTGGTGTATATCTGCTATTTGGAAATAATCGCATAAAATTTTCTCTTGTCAAACAAAGTGGAACTTGCTCATAAAACTTTTCAGAAACATTTTCTTCCATTTTACATTTTTTACATTGGTTGTAAATTTCTATTATTTGGCTTTCTTTCCATTTTGGACATAAATCCATTGCGCTATGTATAAATAGTTTGTTTAAGTCATTTGTACAAGAAATTTTTTCATAATCCTCTTTTTTACTATAAGAAAAGTTGGACACAAAAGTGTAATATTCTTCTACGCAAGGATATGTATTACATTCCTTAGTTACATGTTTTTGAGTCTTATACTCTATCAAGCTAAATCCAAGTTCATCAAGTGCTTCATAAATGTATTCATAGGATACATTTATATTAGGATAGTATTTCCTATTTGTACCATTATAAATAGAGTTGTTTACCACAAAAGTTATTCCATCAGATGAAGTTGCTGTATTTATTAATTTTTTAGCTTTAGATAATTCCTTATTATTTTTTTTCTCTATTTTTTCTACAACTTCATTCAATTGACCATAATATTCAAAACTTTCAATTTGCATTTTCCCTTCAAACAATACATATTTAAAAGATTCTTCATCAAGTTTTAATTCTGGATGTTCAGAAAAGTATTTTACTATTTCTTCTTTAGACTTTATAACCAACTTATCTTTATAACCATTATTCCAAGAAAAACTAATACTATATTTATTTGGAGTAGAAGTTGGCACTGATCCTCGTTTAATAAAAAGCCCCATATTCCATCCAAATACATTTAATTGTAAATAAAAAACAAATGCGATTAATAATA